>NZ_DASYZI010000059.1:0-10943 GCF_035946395.1 Actinocrinis sp. | reverse complement strand
GTGTCCAGCCGCGCGGCCAACTGGTCGTTGGTGACGACCACGCCGGGCAGCCAGCCGCCGAGTCCGGCGATCACCGCGGCCGGGACGACCGCAGCGCGGCGTCTGCCGCCGGGCTCTGTGTTATCGAACCCTGTGTTGCCGGACCCCGCATTGCGGAACCTCGTGTTGCTGAGCTCCGTGCTGCCAGAGCCTGCGTCGCTGAACCCTGTGTTGCTGAATCCCGTGTTGCTGGACTGCGTGCCGCCGGACCTCGTGCCGCCGAGCCCTTCATCGCTGGACCCTGCGATACCGGTCGCCGGGGCGGTCACCTCGGCTCCAACTCGTCCTCGATGCCCATGTAGGCCATGCGCACCGCGGCCATCTCGTCGGTCCACTGCTCGGCGATGTCATAACGCTGCTGCGGTGTCGTCTCCAGGATCGACTGGCCGGGCCAGACCTCGTAGCCGGCCAGCAACTGCCGGTGCTCGGCCATGCCCTGCTGGAAGAGCTCCTCGCGGTGCATGACGAACGGCCGGTCCGGGATCTCGTCCCACAGTGCCCGGCCGGCGCGCAGGATCTCGGCCAGCCGCGGCCGGTACTCCGGGTGCGCCAGCAGGTGTTCCCTGATGATCGAGCTGCCGACCGTCAGATGCCTGATCTCGTCGATGGCCGCGCCCCGGGCGATCTGTGAGGCGGCCGGGTCGAGCCGGTCCCACTTGCGCTCGCTCAGCTCCGCGGCCGGGGCGAGTACGCCCTCGATGATGATCGCGAAGACCGCCACCGCGCCCGGGAAGTCCGCGTCGTCGCGGGCCACCTTCAGCGCGAACCGCTCGACCGGGTCGAGCACCTGCGCGGTGTACTCGGCGGAGATCTCGTCGATGTACGGCAGCAGGCGGTCCTGCGGGATGCCGAGGTCGACCAGGTGCTGGCGGAACACCCGCGAGTGCCTGGCCTCGTCGATCAGCTGCGTCGCGTAGAACTCCAGCTCCGGGATGCCCGGCGCGTTGGCGACGTAGTGCGCCAGGATCCGGGTCGCCTTCTCCTCGGCGACCGAGCGGAATCCGAGTTCGAGGATCAGCGCGTCACGCAGCGGGCCCGGCTCGCGCATGTGGTCCGGGGTGAGCGCGGTCGCGTCGTAGCCGGTCTCCGCGCGGCCGAGCAGCGTGCCCTGGGCCACGCCGCGCAGCCAGTACGCGAGATTGCACTGCTCCGCGGTGAGCGTCAGCGTCTTGGCGCCGTCCAGCAGGCCGGGCGCGGTCTCCCAGCCGGTCTCGACGGGGATCGGCGCCTCGGTCGTCCCGGTGCTGATCGTCCCAGTGCCGATCGGCTCAGTACTGGCCGCCCCTGTCGCGGCTGTCGTAGTCGTGGCGATGGACATCTCCGTACGTCCCTTCGGTCTTCGGTCAGTCGAGGGTGGTGATCCCGGCCGCAGCGGTCGCGGGCGCCCTGCGGCGGGCCACGTCGCGCAGCTCCACGCCGTGCAGCCGGCTGTCGAAGCCGAGCAGCGGGCCGCCGACGCCCGCGGATCCGCAGAGCACCTCGGCCAGCAGGATGCTGTGATCGCCGCCGGGGTGGCTCGCGGTCGGCCGGCAGTCGAGCCAGGCCACCGCCCCGCGCAGCAGCGGCGCGCCGGAATCCGGGTCCGGTTCCCAGTCCACCGGGGCGAACTGGCCGTATCCGGCCGGGCGGTCCGGGTCGGCGAACCAGTCCGCGATCGGGGCCTGCCGGTCCGACAGCACGTTGACGGCGAACCGGCCGGCCTGCGCGGCCAACTCGGCGAAGGCCGAGCCGGTGCGCAGGCACACGCAGATCAGCAGCGGGTCGCGGGAGACCGCGGTCACGGCGCTGGCGGTGGTCCCGTGCACACGGTCGCCGTGCACGGCCGTCAGCACCGTGACACCGGTGGCCAGCCTGCGCACCGCGGCACGCCGCAGCCGGTCGTCGACCGCCGCCTCCAGGCAGCGCGGCCCGGAGGCGGAAGCGTCCGGCGCTGTCGTCTTCAACTCTGTTGTCTTCAACTCTGTCGTCTGCGACTCTGTTGTCTTCAACTCAGGGGTCTTCATCGGACCGGTTCGGGAGTGCGGTGCGGGACGGCGGCCGCGATCTTCTTCGGGTCGCGGGACAGGGCGCTGATGAGCCGCTCGTAGGCCTCGTTGTGCTCCGGCTCGAACGGCAGGCCGAAGGGCTTGAGGAAGTTGCCGAACAGGCCCCGGTCGCCGAAAAGGTGGAACGGGATCGCCAGCAGCGCCCACTCCGGTTTGACCAGCCACATCCACAGGCCGATCACCGCACCCTGAGTGACCATGCTGTGCATCGTGTTGTAGGCCACGTAGTAGCCCTTGCCGATGCGGTGGCCGGGCGCGCGCTGGTAGGCGATCGCGCCCGGGATGTAGCCGATCAGGTCGATGTACAGGAACAGCCCGACGGCCGGCCACCAGCGGATCTGGTGGAAGTGCGCGACGCCGAGCCCGATCACCACGGCGAAGGCGACCAGGTACTCAAGCCGGTGCAACCGGTAGGTGGTCGGGGTCTCGAACGGGTTCGCGTGGTCCATGGCACGCCTCCGAGGCGGATGAGTGGATAAGTGTCAGAACAGTGCGGTCAGTGCGGTCAGTGCGGTCGCTTCGGCGCGCGCGGTCACGAACCGCCGGCCGCGGGGGCGAGCTCGACCGTCCCGGCGAAGTCGACGTGCTCGAACAGGCCCACCAGGGCCCAGGCCACCGTCTCCCGGATCACCCGCTCGGCGATCGGGTCGAGGATGCCCTCCAGGCTCGGGATGCCGAAGTCGAAGTCGGCCTCGAACCGGACGGCCGTGTCAGCGCCCTGCCGGGTGATGCTCCAGGTGCCGGTGAAGGAGTCGAAGTCCCCGGCGTCCTGCTCGAACACGATGCGCAGCGCCTCGCGGTCGAAGCTCTCGGTCTCGCTCCAGCGCAGCAGGCCGCTGCGGAAGTGCAGCTCCCAGCTCGACCTGCCGGTCGGCTCGGGCAGGCTCTGGTGCACCTTCGCCGACTGCACGTGCGGGGCCAGGTCGGGGTACCGCTCGAAGCGGACCACGTTCTCGAACACGGTCTCGGCCGGCGTCGCGGCGACCACCGCGTCCAGTTCCACCCTGCGCATCTGTCAACGACCGCCTTCCGGCATCCGGGCACTGTGACGGACCAGGTCTCGGCAGGCCCGGTCCAGGGCCGTCAGCAGCAGGTCCTCCTGCTGCTCGGTGAGGATCGCGGGCGGGGTGAACCGCACCACGCTGCTGCCGTTCATCGAGTGGTTGGCGACCACACCGTGGTTGAACAGCTCGATCAGCAGCTCGCCGGCCAGGCCCGCCTCGACCAGCTCCACGCCGATCAGCAGGCCCTGTCCGCGCACCTCTTTCACGAGGTCGGGAATGGTGTTGCGCACTACCCCCTCGACCGCCGGCAGCAGCCGGCCGCCGAGCCGCAGCGCCCGGGAGACCAACTCATCCTGTTTGATCGCGTCGACCGCACCGCGCACCGCCGCCATCAGCAGCGGCGAGCCGGAGAAGGTCGCGGTGTGCACGTAAGGGTCCTTGTCGAACGGCGAGAAGGTCTCCCGGTTCGCCAGCGCGGCCGAGACCGGTGCCACGCCGCCGCCGAGCGCCTTGCCGGCCAGCAGCACGTCCGGGGTGATGCCGTACAGGTCCGCGCCCCACCACTCGCCGAGCCGGCCCATGCCGGACTGCACCTCGTCGAGAATCAGGAAGCCGCGATACTTGCGCACCAACCGCTCGACCTCGCGCAGGTAGCCGTGCGGCGGCAGGATGACGCCGCCCTCGCCCTGCACCGGCTCGACGATCACGCACACCTCGCCGGGGTGCGCGGCCAGTTCCGCCTCCAGCGCCGCGACGTCGCCGAACGGGACGTGCGCCACGTCCGGCAGCAGCGGCCTGAACGGCTTCTGATACACCTCCTTGGCGGTCACGGACAGCGCGCCGAGACTCTTGCCGTGGTAGCCCGCCCGCATCGAGACCAGCCGGCGCCGGCCGTTCGCGCGGGCCAGCTTCAGCCCGGTCTCCACCGCCTCGGCGCCGCCGAGCCCGAAGTGCACCCGGTTCAGGCCGCCGGGTACCACCGACGTCAGCGCCTCTGCCGCGCGGGCGACCGTCGGTTCCAGCAGGATGCGGGTGGCCACCGGATGTGTCTCAAGCTGGCGGCGTACCGCGTCCATCACCACCGGGTGCTTGGCGCCCATGATGAAGACGCCGTAGCCGCCGCAGTTCAGGAAGCGCTCGCCGTCGCTGGTCCACAGCCAGGCGCCCTCGGAGGCGACCTCCATGTGGCTGCCGAACAGCTCGGCCACCGTCGCGCGGCCCTTACTCAGGTGCGCGCGGTAGAGGTCGAGGATCTGCGCCTCGGTGTCCGGCGAGGCCGCCAGGGCGGTCCCGTCGGCGGTCGTGTGCGGAGAATCAAGGTACGTAGTCATCGTTGCGGTTCCCGTCGGTGATCAGGAGAGCAGCAGCGGGCCGCCGGCCGCGTAGTCGACCAGCGCCTGGGCGGTGCTGGTGCGCGACGGCGGATGGAAGGCGAGCGGACGCGCCGCGGACCCGAGGTACGCGACGTCCGGCGAGGTGATGAACGCGATGCCGCCGAGCAGTTCGATCGCGAGGTCCGCGGCGCGGTTCAGCGCGTCCTGGACAGCGAAGCGGGTCAGCAGCACCGAGGCGACCGCCTCGTCCCCGGCCAGCCCGCCGGCGACCGCGCGCGCGACGCCCTCGTTCATCGCGACGGCGGCCTCGATCCCGGTGACCAGCGCGGCCCGGTCGGTGACGCTGCCGCGGCCCCGTTCGAGCACCCGCTCGACCAGGGCGCTGCCCACGCCGATGTAGACCGAGGTGATCAGCAGCTCGAACCAGACGAAGCCGGCCGTCTGGAGGTCGTCGAGCCGGCCCGGGTCCGCCGCGGTGGTGCGGATGACCAACTCCTCGGGCACGTGCACGTCCCGCAGCCGCACCTCGTCGCTCTCGGCGGCGGCCAGGATGCCGCTGCTCCAGAACGGATGCACGCTGATCCCGGGGGTGTCGGACGGCAGCAGCAGCACGGCCAGCGACGGATCGCCGTTCTCGTCGGGTACTGACACGCTCGCGGTCAGCAGGTCCATCGAGGCGGACAGGCTGCACGGCTTCTTCGAGCCGTTGACGAGGTAGCCGCCGCCCGGCGCGGCCGCGGCGGTGACCGACGGGTTCAGGATGTTCTGCTCGGTGCGCCCCTCGGCCCAGCCGGAGGCCAGCAGCAGGCCCTCGGGCGCGACCCGGCGCAGCAGTCCGAGCTGCCGCGCGGTCAGCCGCTCGGCGCCGTGGGCCAGCTCGAACAGCATCGCGGCGGTGAAGTGGTGCATGCACGCCGCGGCGCCGAGCGAGGGGGACAGCGAGCCGATCGCCCGCATGACCCGCACCGCGTCCAGCGGTCCGGCGCCGTGCCCGCCGTACTCGGCCGGCACCAGCAGGCCCGGCCCGCGGTGCGCGCGGAAGGCGCCGACCGCCGGGCCGCCCGGCGCCTCAAGCTCGGTCAGCGGGTACCCGGCCAGCGTCTTGACCAGGCCCGGGTGGTGGTTCTCACAGGTGTCGCGTGCCGTGTCCAGCGAACGCATGTCCAGGTCCTCGGTTCGGTAAGGGTGCTCACGTCAGGGAACGGGCGCGTCAGACCTCGAAGGCTGCGTCAGACTTCGAATGCGGCTGTGCGCGGCGTGGTGCCCGCGCCGATGCTCACGCCCTGTAGGTGCGAGGTCTTGAGGATCGGGTAGTTGGCCTCGCCGAAGGCCCCGCCGGTCAGCCCGGTGCCGCCGTGGCTCGGCAGGTAGGGCAGGAAGCCGATGTGCGAGTCGTTGATCTTCAGCAGCCCGCCGTTGCGGATCTCGACGATGCAGCGCTCGATGACTTCCGCCGAGCCGGTCCACAGCGAGTTGCGCAGCCCGTACTCGTTGGCGTTGACGAACTCGATCACGGTGTCCAGCAGCGCCTCGTCGCCGTCGGCCGCCTCGGCCGGCCCCGGCACGATCACCGGCAGCAGCGGGAAGAACGTCTCGTGCCGCACCACGTCCAGCGCGCGCGCCTTGGTCAGGCCGTCGACCCGCAGCACGGTCGGCTCAAGGAACACCCCGGTCTGCGAGGGCGTGCCGTCCAGCTCGACGCGCCGTCCGCCGGTCACCAGCGCCGCGCCGTTCGCGGTCGCCGACTCCAGCAGCGCGAAGAACTTCTCGCTGCGGCGCACCGGGGAGAGCAGCACCTCCTCGTCGTCGGGCAGCCCCGGCCGGATCGCGGCGACCTGCTCGCGCACCCGGGCCAGCAGGCCGTCGGCGACGTCGGGGTGTACGACCACGTAGTTGGGCACCATGCAGATCTGGCCGGAGCCGAAGAAGCACTCGGTGATCGCCTCGGCGGCTTGATCCAGGTCGGCGTCCTTCCAGACCACCAGGCCGTCGTTGCCGGCCAGCTCAAGGATCGGCTTCTTTCCGCGGGCCACGCAGTCCTGCTCGAAGCGCAGGCCCTCCTGGCTGCCGCCGAAGTAGAGGATGTCGTCCACCAGCGGGTGCTCAAGCCAGCGGTCCAGGATCTGCCGCGGCTTGCCGCAGATCACGTTGAGCGTTCCGGCCGGCGCGCCGAGCTGCGCCAGCAGCGGCACGACCAGCTCGCGCAGGATGTACATGGTGCTCAGCGCGATGCTGCGCGGGGCGCGCACGACGACCGCGTTGCCGGCCATCAGCGCCAGCACGGCCAGCGCGGAGCTCGGCGCCGGGGCGTTCTGCGGCGGGTTGACGCACACCACGCCGTCGGGCTGGCGGCGCACGATCAGCCGCCGCCCGGCGTACTCGAACTCGGTGTGCATCTGCTGCTCGTACCAGGAGATGCTCGCGTCGCTGAACACCTGGAGCAGGCAGGTCAGCTCCCAGCGGGCCAGCTTTCGCGGGTGGGCCTCGGCGACCAGGATGTCCAGCAGCTCGTCCTGGCGCAGCAGTAGCTGCTCGCGGAACATCCGGCCGAGCCGGATCCGGTCGGCCAGCGGCACCGCGGCCCAGCCGCGCACCGCCCTGGCCGCCGCCTCGGTGGCCGCGTCGATGTCGGCGCCCTCGACGACGGCGCAGCGGCCGACGACGTACGGGTGCCGGGCGGCCGGGGAGTCCGGGTCCGGGTCCTGCTCAAGGGCCCGCTTGAGGCTGACGCTGGTGAACACGTCCTCCAGCAGGGATTTCGAGCTGACCGTGTAAACCCAGCCGGCGCCCTCGACGTCCTTGTCCCCGATATAAGAGGGGTAGCTCAGCAGCTTCGCCTCGGGCGGGGCGATTATTCCTACCACTGTCGTGATTCTCCTCGGGCAGCGGAAAAGGGAGCGCGCACCTGCGGCCGGGTTTTCGGAAACCCGGAGAACTTCTGCTTTCGGCATAACCGATTTACAATTCGATCCTGCCAGCACAATCTGACCCGGTGCTGACACCCATCTGACCGGATGGGATTCGGAACCCGGTCACGGCGTCTTCAAAGCCGTTTTCAGCAATGCGGCCAGTCGGCGCGGCGTGGCTTCGCGCAGTGCGGCGCAACCATCGGCCACCTCCGGCGGACCGCCGACCGCGAGGTACTTCTCCCGCACGAGTTCGCGGTGCCGTGCCCGCGTCTGCGGGCCGATCGCGCCGATCGGGATGTCCCGCCGGCGCACGATGCTGCGTCCGTCGGTGAGCCGCACGGTGACGCGGGCACCGGTGTGCTTCGTGGCTTCCAGGAAGTCCTTGCGCGGCGGGTCGGGCGTGCCGAGCAGTTCGACCGCCCGGTCCCCGCCGAAGCCGCGCACCCAGTTCTTCGCCCGGTCCCCGGCCTCCCGCAGCGCTTCGCCGAACGGCGCCTCGCTCACGAACAGGTCGCGGGTCATCTCCTCGTCCTGCGTCAGACGCACGCGCTTGGCCAGCTCCCAGCGTTCCGGGTCGTCGACCGCCGGAGCGGCGAAGTCGGCGACCGTCAGACCGCCGGTGAGTAAAGCCGTCGCGACGGTGTAAGGAATCGACAGCGGTAACGCGCTGGTGGGTGCATCCGGCCCGGTGACGTAACCGTTCGCCACCCTGCCGACGTACTCCGTGTACAGCGAGGCCTCGACGAGTATGTCCTCGACCTCGCTCGCGAGCAGGCCGGGCAACTCCGCGGCCATCTCGATCGCGCAATCCACCGCGGCGTCGATGCCGGGACCGCCGGGCCGCACCTTGAACGAGAACGTGTCGGTGTGCCATCGCTCGCCGAACCCTGCGACGACCGTCTCGGGCAGCGGCACGGTCGCGAAACGCGCCAGGAAGCCGTCCGGATGCTCCAGGATGTCCGCCGCGCCGACCATGCCGGCGGCCGCCGCGTCGCAGGCGTCCATCGCGGTCTGCACCGGGCCGAACGCGCCCAACGCCCGCGCGTCGCTGCCGATGTATCCGCGAAAAAGCGTCCACGGCGGCGCCGCGAGCGCGAGGCCGATCGCGTCCACCCAGCGTTGCGCTGGCGCGCCCTCGCAGTGCAGCCGTCCGGCGGCGGCGCCGACCAGGCTGGTCTGCACGGCGGTCTGGCCGCGAAACGGTCCGAGCGTCGAGGCGGCGGTGATACGCGCAGCGCACTCGTTCGCCGCGACGATGGCCGTGAGCAGCGCCTCGCCGTTAAGACCGAGTGCGGGCGCGTACGCCAGCGGGACGGTCACAGTCGAATTGGACAGGTGCCCGGCGTACGCCGTGTCATCCAGGTTCAGCCATGACCCGAGCCCGGCCAACACGGCTGCGGCCCGGCGGCTCTCCGGCTGCGACGGCGTCCCGAAGGCGCGCACCAGCTTCCGGCCGAGCGGATGGGTCCACCCGGCGCGGATCGCGGCGAGCTGGGAGAGCACCTGACTGGCCGCCAGGTCCAGCACCCGGTCCGGCACGTCCTCGGGGCGCAGCTCGGCGGCCCACTCGGCCAACTCCTCTACCAGCGTGCTCATTCGGCCAGGTCCTTCCCGTTGATGCGCGCGGGCGCGCACAGCGTCGGCAGCGCGCCCGGCAGCACGTCCACGGTGAAGCGCGGGCCGATTCCGGCCTTGAGCTCGCCGTCGTGCTCGAAGCACAGCGGCGCCCCGTCGATGCGTTCGATCACGACCTGCCGGCCCTGGCCGTAGTACACGCCGGGCAGGCCGATGTGCTCGGCGTTGCGCAGCAGTCCGGGCACCTCGACCGCGTCGACCTCGGCGCCGACGACGCAGACGTCGAGCAGGCCGTCGTCGAGCACTGAGTGCGGCAGCACGGTGTACTGCCAGGCGCGGTACGGGCCGCCGCCGACGTTCGCCAGCACGGTCTTGCCCTCGTGCAGCACGACCCCGTCCACGGTGACCCGGCCCTCGTACGGCGTGTACCGCGCGGCGGCGTGGTCGAGCGCGGCGGCCAGCCTGGCGCGTCCGGTCAGCGGCACTTCGCGCGCGGACTCCAGCACCTTGGCGGTTAGCCCGGCGCCGGCGCCGAGGACGACGAGCTCTTCGAGCTCTGACACCCTGGCGAGGTCGAGCCGCGTGACCGTTCCGGGCAGCCCGGCCAAGCCTGCTTCCAGCGCGTCCTGCCACGGCAACTCGCCCCAGTGCGACCGGTAGTTGGAGTTGCCCGTCCCAGCCGGCACGACGAACAGCGCCTGATCGAACGAGCGTGACATGGTGTTAACGGTGTTGATCGAACTGCTGTCATGCGAGCCACCGTGCCCGACCAGACCCTCGACCACCTCGCTCACGGTGCCGTCGCCGCCGACCGCCACCACTACGCCGCGCTTGCCCTCGTCGGCTGACTGGGCTACGTGCCGACGTACCTCGGCGGTGGCGTCGCCTCGCTTGGTCGTCCAGAACGTGCGCACCGCCGGAAGATGACGCGCGGCGATGCGCGCCGCCTCTTCGACGATTGCTTCGCTCACCGTCCCCGCCGCCGGATTGGCCACGATCAGACACTGGCTTGACTTCATCATGAACATCAGCATCGGATATCGATCTGATGCACCGCTGACCGTGTGCTGACAATTGGGACCGATCCGGGCCGAAAAAGCGGCGCCGCGCTTGCGGGTCCTCTCCTGCTCTGGCATACCAGGGGAAGACGAGCGAACAGGAGAGTGCGATGACGGACACGCTGATATCCGCCGAGTTCGTCCTCAGGGCGATTCAGGAATACACCGGCTCGGAGAATCCGAGCGCATTCCTGGCGGTGAACGAGGGAAACGAGTACTTCACCCTGCCGGACCGGCCGGGCGTGGTGGTCTACCGCACCACCTCGCGCCGCCTGGTGCAGCTGGGCGGGCCGTTCGCTCCCGAGGAGTCGTACCTGGACCTGCTCAAGGCGTTCCGCGCGCACGCCGACGAGCGCGGTCTGCCGATCGTCGCGGTCCAGCTCCAGGAGCGCGACGCGAAGCTCTACACGCAGCACGGCTTCACGGTCAACCAGATCGGCGCCTCCTACGCCGTGGACCTCGAAGGGTTCACGCTGGCCGGCACGCGGTTCATGCAGCTGCGCAACAAGATCTCCCGCGCGCTGCGCAACGGGCTGACCGTCTTCGAGGCCGACTACGCCGACTACGGCGACGCGATGCGCGCGGTGGACGGCGTCTGGCTGCCCAGCAAGGGCGAGCACGCCACGCAACTGGAGTTCCTGGTCGGCCAGTACGGCGGCGAGATGCAGAAGCACCGGCGGCTGTTCGTCGGCACCATCGACGGCGAACTGGCCGGGTACATCTCGTACTCGCCGGTGTACGGCTCCCGCTCCGGCTGGATGCACGACCTGAGCCGCCGGCGCCCGGACAACACGCCCGGGATCATGGAGGCGATCAACAAGACCGCCATCGACACGCTGCGCGCGGAGGGCGTGCCCTGGCTGCACTTCGGCTTCACGCCGTTCACGACGCTGCGCGACGAGTGGGAGCAGCCCGGCTACAGCCGCGCCTACAACTGGTTCATGCACGTGCTCTGGGAGCACGGCGCCGAGGTCTACCC
>NZ_DASYZI010000058.1:0-3618 GCF_035946395.1 Actinocrinis sp. | reverse complement strand
ACCAGCAGCGCACAGGGCGTGACGGTATCCAACACCGGCAACGCCGCCGCAACCATCTCCTCCATCACCACCAGCGGCCCCTACACACAAACCAACAACTGCGGCAGCACCCTGGCCGCAGGCGCGTCCTGCACGGTCAACGTCACCTTCACCCCGACCGCGAGCGGCGCGCAGAGCGGCGCTCTGAGCATCGCCAGCAACGCACCCGGCAGCCCGGCAACCGTCAACCTCACCGGCACCGGCGTCAGCGCCAACACCAACCTCGCACTCAACCAACCCACCTCGGCCAGCGGGTACACGCAAACCTACGTGCCCGGCAACGCCGTGGACGGCAACACCAGCAGCTACTGGGAGAGCACCGACAACGCCTTCCCCCAGTGGTTGCAGGTGGACCTGGGTTCGAGTAAGAGCATCAGCCGCATCGTGCTTGACCTGCCGCCCTCCACCGCATGGGCCACACGCACCCAAACGCTCTCCGTGCTCGGCAGCACCGACGGCACCAACTACACCACCATCGTCGGCTCCGCGGGCTACACCTTCGACCCGTCAACCGGCAACACCGTCACCATCACCTTCACATCAACGAACACCCGGTACGTGCGACTGAACTTCACCGCCAACACCGGCTGGCCCGCCGGACAAATCTCAGAGTTCCAGATCTACAACAGCTGATCCCCGCCTGACTCACTTCACCGGGGCCGTCGAGCGCGCAAGTGCTCGGCGGCCCCGCCGCGTGTGCGGGCAACAGCGACGTCGAGAAGTGTTGTCAGCGGCGCGTGGCCGCGGCGGTGGATACGGCCCAGGCGGCACCAGCGACGAGTAATGCCAGCGGGAGCGCGGCTAACGGGTAGTGCAGCGAGCCGCCGTTGGCGGCCAGTGTCAGCGCGCGGATGCCCATGTCGGCGGGCGAGAACCGCGCGACGAGCAGACCGAGCGCGAGCAGACCGGCCAGCAGCACGCCCCATCCGGCAGCCGGGACCAGTGGCGGCGCGCTCAGTGCGCCTGCCGCCGTGCCGAGTAGTACGCAGACCACTTCGGTGCTCAGCCCGGCGAACACAGTCGACGTCCCGCGTCCTGAGCCGGCGCCGATCGCGACCAGTGCACCGACCGCCGCACACAGCAAGCCGTACGCAGTCGCCGCCGACAGCGCGGCGAGCCGGGAACGGACCGGGCCGGCCGCCGTGGCGATGATCGCGGCTGCTTCCGGTGGTTCGGCAGTCAGCGCGGCGCGCGTGAACCACGCGCTGACCGGCAGCAGGAACGCCGCGCTGTAGGCGAACGCGTCGGCCGTCGAGTCGCCGCTAGCCGAGTCGATCGCGAGCACGGTTCCGTACGTCAGTACCGGCGCCAGCCATCGTTGGGTGCGTGCGAGCAGTGCGACGTAGTAACGCGCGACCGACACGCCTTGGTCGTTGACGCCGCTCACAGTTGCCCTCGCCCTCCCACCTGCTCTGGCTGTGCCGATTCCGCTGCGGTTGACGGCACTGCGGTGGACTGCGCCGACACCGCGTGAGCCGCGCGGCCGTCGACCGTGCGCACGGCTGCCACGTGTATCTCCGGGTATTTCGACAGGATGTCGTGCAGCAGCCGGTCCGAGCCGTCCGGCTCGATCTCGATGCGCAGCAGGTCGTCGGCGAGCAGCCGACCCCGGCCAGGCCCAGGCCAGGGCTGCGGCGCGTGTTCGAGGTCGATGACGACGAGCGGCAGCTCGAAGTCGACCGCGGATGCGTGCGACAGCATCCCGTCCCGCAGCACGTAGGCGTCGCCGGCGTCGTCGGCCAAGCGCTGCGGATCGTGATCGACGAAGACCACCCGGCCGCCGCGCCGGGCGGTGGAGCGGGCGACCTCGTCCAGCGTGTCCTGGCCCGCGGTGTCCAGGCTGGTCCAGGCCTCGTCGAGGACCAGCAGGTCCGGCTCGGCGAGCACGGCCTGAATGATCGCGACCTTCTGCGCGGTACCGCGGGACAGGTCGCTGATCCGGTGCTTTCGGTAGCCGAGCGCCTCGAAGCGCTCAAGCCAGCCGAGCACGCGCTCGTCCGTCTCCTCGGCCGACAGCCCGTGGATCCGGCCGCAGTGGCGAAGATAGTCATGCGCCTTGAACGGCAGGGGCGGCAGTTGGCCCGGGACGTAAGCGGCCCGGGCGGGACGGCCGGTGACTGCACCACGGCCGGGGCGGTGCACGCCGGCGATGATGCGCATCAGGGTGGATTTGCCGGTGCCGTTGTATCCGCCGATCCGGACCAGCGCACCGGTTTCCAGGTCAAGGTCGACTCGGCTGAGCACCCAGGGCGCCCGCCATCCGTACCGGTATCCGACTGCGCTCAGCCGCATGGCGGACACCATAGCCGGGTGCGCGCGCCTTCGCACCGGTGCTGTCTCTTCGTTAAAGCCGGTGTTGTCTCTTCGTTAAAGAAAGACCGCTGCCTCACTTAAAACGGTGCGAGTCGCGGAAGACTCGGGTTAGAGAAGGGGGAGGTCTGATCGAATTGGCGGATCCGGACGCGCGAATCAGCGGGCTCAGTCGACGGACGTTCGTGCGGGCACTGAGCGCCGGAGCGATGGCGACGGCTTTCGACGGCGCCTCACGTGCGTGGGCGTCGGCGGGAACCGGCCTTGATCACTTGCCGCACCTGGACGGGCGGCTGCTGTTCGACCCCGCGGACCTGACAGCGTTCGAGGACGACTTCGGGCACCTGGTCCACCGCGCGCCGCTCGCGGTGCTCGAACCCGGGTCGGTCGCGGACGTCGCGGCGATGATCGAGTTCTGCGGCCCGCGGCGGATCCCGGTCGCCGCGCGCGGACAGGGTCACCAGACCGACGGCCAGGCGCAGGTCTCCGACGGACTGGTGATCGACACGGGCCCGCTGAACGCGATCGCCGTCGACCCCGTCGCGATGACGGCGACGGTCGGCGCGGGCGTGCTCTGGAGCGCGTTGCTGGCCGCGAGCCTCGCTCACGGGCTGACCCCGCCGGTGTTCACCGACTACATCGAGCTGTCGATCGGCGGCACACTGTCAGCGGGCGGACTCGGCGGGGCCGCGCACCACCACGGCGCGCAGGTCGACAACGTACCAGAACTCGAAGTCGTCACCGGGACCGGTGAGATCGTCGTCTGCTCGCCAGAGCGGAATGCGGACCTCTTCCACACGGCGCTGGCCGGTCTGGGCCAGGTCGGCGTGATCACCCGTGCCACGGTGCGGCTCGTGCCCGCACCCGCGTCGGCGCGGCAGTACCAGCTGACGTATCCGTCGTTGGCCGCGATGACGGCGGCGCAGCGCAAGGCGGTGCGGGACGGCCGCTTCGGCTGGCTGGAAGGCGCGATCAATGCCGTGCCCGCCGCCACTGGGTCAGGCACCGGGTCAGGCATCAGCTGGCAGTACGTGCTCGAAGGTACCGCCTACTACGACGGCACCCCGCCCGACGACCAAGCACTGATCGGCGATCTCGGCTATCAGGGCATGGCCCAGATCGCTGATTTCAGCTACGCCGACTTCGTGGACGACCTCGCTGCGGCCATCGCGTTCCTCAAGTCCACCGGGGAGTGGTACGACCCGCACCCCTGGCTCGACCTCTTCCTGCCCGACGGCGCCACCGACGCATATGTCACGTCGGTCGTGG
>NZ_DASYZI010000057.1:0-17898 GCF_035946395.1 Actinocrinis sp. | reverse complement strand
CGTGTTCACGGTCAAGGCGATCGCCGAACTCGTCGCCCCGCCGACCATAAACATCACCGATCTCGACGAGAACGCCGACCTCGACATCGTCAGGGACGAGCCGCGCACCCTGCCGGCCGAGACCCCGGCCGGCCCGATCGTCGCGCTGAACAACTCCTTCGGCTTCGGCGGCCACAACGTCGTGCTCGCGGTACGCCGCGTCTGATTCCGGGCCTCCAGCGAGTAAGGACACCATGACAGCGACCACGGACACGAAGCCGGCCAAGCCGTCGCGCGAGGACGACCCGCGCGGCCCGCTCAAGCGGCTGGCGAAGCTGTTCGACGAGGGCACCCTCGAGCTGCTTACGCCGTTCGACGACTCCGGTTTCGTCGCCGCGATCGGCCTGGTCAACGGCGCCAAGGCCACCTCGTACGCCTCCGACCCGACGATCCAGGGCGGGGCCATGGGCTCCGCGGGCTGCAAGGCGATCCTGGTCGCCTACGAGCGCGCGCTGGCCGAGGGGTGCCCGGTCATCGGCCTGTTCCACTCCGGTGGCGCGAGGCTGGCCGAGGGCGTGCTCTCGCTGCACGCGGTCGGCCAGGTCTTCGCGATGATGACCCGGGTCTCCGGCAAGATCCCGCAGATCTCCCTGGTGCTCGGCCCGGCCGCCGGCGGCGCGGCCTATGGCCCGGCGCTGACCGACATCGTGGTGCTCGGCCCGGCGGGGCGGGTGTTCGTCACCGGCCCCGAGGTGGTGCGCTCGGTCACCGGCGAAGCGGTGGACATGGACCGGCTCGGTGGCCCCGAACCGCACGGCCGCCGCTCGGGCGTGGTGCACGTCGTCACGCACAGCGAGGAGGAGGCCTTCGCCAACACCCGGCGGCTGGCCGCGCTGCTCGGCGATCAGGGCACGATGGACCTCGGCACCATCGCCGAGCGCGACCTGGCCGGCCTGCTGCCCGAGTCGCCCAAGCGCGCGTACGACGTGCATCCGCTGGTGAACGGCGTGCTCGACGGCGCGGGTGTGGAGCTGCACCCGAAGTGGGCGCCCAACATCGTCACCACGCTGGGTCGTTTGGGGGGGCGTACCGTCGGCGTGATCGCGAACAACCCGCTGCGGCTCGGCGGCTGCCTCGACTCGGCCTCGGCGGAGAAGGCCGCGCGCTTCGTGCGGATGTGCGACGCGTTCGGCGTGCCGCTGGTCGTCCTGGTGGACGTTCCCGGTTACCTGCCCGGCGTCGGCCAGGAGTGGGACGGCGTAGTACGGCGCGGCGCGAAGCTGCTGCATGCGTTCGCCGAGGCGGTCGTGCCGCGGGTCACGCTGGTCACCCGGAAGACCTACGGCGGCGCGTACATCGCGATGAACTCCCGCGCCCTCGGCGCGACGCGCGTGTTCGCCTGGCCGACCGCGCAGGTCGCGGTCATGGGCGCGGTCGCCGCGGTCCGCATCCTGCACCGGCGCAAGCTGGCCGAGGTGGCGGAGGACCTGCGCCCGCAGCTGGAGCTCGAACTGGCCGCCGAGCACGAGAAGATGGCCGGCGGGCTGGACAAGGCGATGGAGATCGGCGTGGTGGACGAGGTGATCGAGCCCTCCGCGACCCGCCGCGCGCTGGCCGCCGCCATCGTCGCCGCCCCGCAGCGGCGCGGCGCGCACGGCAACATCCCGTTGTAGGCCTCTGCTTGTCGACCACTGCCGCTTGCAGGCAACCGTGGGCAACCGTCGAGAACGACGAGCCGGCGGCGCGGGAGGATCGCGCCGCCGGCTCGTCGTTTGGCTCGGACGCGCCTATAAACACTGTTTGAGTCAAACCTGGATCTAGTCCGGACAAAAGATGGCGTCCCGGTGACGCCATCGGGTAAGTACCTAGTCGAGTGGGAAGGATCAAGTGTGGCGAAGGGAGGGATACGCGGTGTGGATCGGGTACCGGTCGGTGTTCGGGGTGGACTGGAAGGAGGCCAACCGCGGACCCGAGATCGCCGCGGAGCGGTTCGCCCGCTGGCTCACCCGTGAGGGTTTCGACGCCGATTTCGATCCCGAGCCCGGGCGCTACCGGATCGGCAGCGCGGCGGTGCTGACCGAGACGGAGGCGGTGGAGCCCGGGCGGTTCAAGGCGGTGCGGTACCGGCTCAAGGAGCCGCCGCGCGCCGGGGTGCACTGGTACACCTCGCTCACCTTCGTCTCCCTGTCCCGGCGGCCTGACAAGGAACTGCGTGAGCACGGCTACTTCCTCATCGAGGTCTCCGCGCGCGGCACCGACCCCGCGACGCCGATAGACGAGCGGGTGCGCACGCCCGACCTGACCGGCCTGGTGCTCGACGCGGTCACCGCGACCGACGGCCCGGCCCGGCTGACCACCGGCCCACAGCCGGTCACCGCGCGGGCGGTGGACGACCTGATCAACGTGCTCTGCGATCCCGGCCGGCGGATGCCCGCGGTGGTCGCGGTGCCCGGCGACGGCGACGACCTGTTGCTGTGGCAGGAGCGCTTCACCGAGGCGACCAGGTATCTGCACGGGATCGCGTCGCTCTACCTGCTCGACGACGAGGCCGGCCACAAACTCAACAACGAGTTCGAATACCACTGGACCACCGCCGCGCTGCGCACCTTCCATCCCCTGGTCGACCCGGCGACCCGGGAGGACGGCGAGCGGCATCCGGTGCTCAAGGGCGACCGGCTCGAATACGAGATGGACGCGGTGCAGGCGATCCTCACCCACCGGATCCGGGCCGCGACCGCCGCCGCGCCGCTGCCCGAGCCGCTGGCCGGCGTCGGTGACGCGTTGTTCCGAGCCAACGAGCAGCAGCGCGCCGACGCGGCGCAGGACCGGCGGCGCACCCACGCGGTGCCCGGCTACGGCTCGGTGCAGGTCCTTGAGCGCGGCGAGAGCGGCGACCCCGCGGTGGCCGGTGAGCCGGAGCCGAGCCCGTTCGACCTGCTCATCGACTCCTTCGGCGACTTCCCCAACCTGCTGGTCACCGCGGAGGAGGGCCCGATGCGGCACCTCGGCCAGCACAAGGACGCGGCCACTTTCGCCGCCAAGGCCCGCGAGGCGCTGGCCGCGCTCGACGCCTACGTCGCGCTGCGCCGGGCCGGCCTGTGGGACGGCGGCGGCTTCCGCATGTACTGCGAGGACTCCAGGCACGGCGGCCGGATCTACCCGGCCACCCAGGTGGCGGCGCAGGAGTCCGACACGGTGCGTCAGGACCCGAGGATGGCCGAGCAGCGCCGCTTCCGGGTGCCGCGCAGCGTGTCAGAGAGCGGATACGCAGAGTTCTGGGCGCACGTCAAGATCGGCAGCTCCGGCCAGGTCGCGCCGCGGCTGCACTACCTGGACGACACGAGCGGGCCGACCGGCTGCGTGATCGTGGGCTACCTGGGCCACCACCTGAAGAACACCAGGTCGAGCTGAGCAGCGCCGGATCCGCGCAGCCGCCGCGGCGACCGACTCAGGACACGACTTCGACTTCGTCGCCGATGTGCAGGAAGTTGTACACCCACGCCGCGTCGCCGTCGCCCAGGTGCACGCAGCCGTGTGAACGCACGTACACCGAGCCCTGGTGGAAGGCCTCGCCTCCGTCGAAGAACACGGAATACGGCATCGGGGCGTTGTTGTAGATCGTCGAGTACCACATGTAGTTCTTGCGATACACGGAGAAAGTGCCCAGCTCGGTGCCGTAACCGTACCGGCCGGTGGCGACGCGGATCGGGCCGCGCATCAGGCTGCCGTCGCGCACGAACCAGGCCTCCTGCCGGGAGAGCGAGACGCAGGCCACGGCCTCGGCGCTGCACGGATCTCCGGCCGGGGCCTTCGCGACGACCTGGCTCGGAACCGCCGCGCGGGTCGACGGGGCAGTGGTGCTCGGTGCTGTGCTCGGCGGGGCGGGCTTGGCCGTGGTCACGGCCGTGGAGGGCGAGGGCGACGCAGCGCTCGTAGACGGCGGTGCCGGCGGCGCGGGCTGCGACGAGGTCGCCGGCGCCAGCGGCTTCACGGCCGCGGCGGGGCTGGCACTGGTCTGTACGGCGCAGCCCGCCGTGGCGCCCGCGAGAGCGAGCGCGGCACCGGACTTCGCCAGGGCACGGGATATTCGTCGCAACCGGCTCACCCACTTCTCTCGGGGTCCGCCCACGGACCGTCGCATCGAAGACGACTCGAAAGGCGCCCAGGTTGCGGCCGTATCCGAGTCGTGACCCGCGTGCCCTGAGCCGTGCTGCTCAGCCTGATCGAGCCTGTATTTCCCAGCCCTGATCGGGCTGTGCTCGTGGGCCCCGATCGGGGCTGTGATCCTGGGCCCTGACTGGGTCTGTGATTCTGGGCCCTGATCAGGGCTGTGTTTGTGGGCTCTGACCGGGCCGGGCCTCTCAGCCGTCTGCGATCCTGTTCCACAGCGCGATCACCGGGCGGTCGTGCTCGAATCCGAGGGCGGATACGGCGGCGGTGCCGAGCAGGAAGTGTGCGCCGTCCCGGGCCGGCAGGCCGAGCCAGCGCGCGGCCAGGATCCGCAGCACGTGCCCGTGCGCTACCAAGGCGACATCGCCGTCGAGCGCCGCCGGGGAGTCCGGTGCCACCAGGGGCCTGACACGTTCGATCACCCGGTCGCAGCGTTCGCCGACGTGCTCCACGCTCTCGCCGGGGAACCCGTCCGGTCCGCCGGGCACCACGCCGTCGTCCCACAGGTACCAGCCGGGCCGCTGCCGCTGGATCTGCGCGGTCGTGCGGCCCTCGTACCCGCCGTAGTCCCATTCCCACAGGTCCGGATCGACGTCGCGGACCGGCAGTCCGGCCAGTTCGGCGGTGCGCCGCGCCCGGATCGCGGGGCTGGCCCAGGCGGCGACGATCTTCCGGTCGGCCAGCAGCCGCCCCGCCGCCTGCGCTCGCTGCTCCCCCTCGGTGGTGAGCGGCACGTCCGTTCGCCCGGTGTGCCGCCCCTGCTTCGCCCACTCTGTCTGGCCGTGCCGCAGCAGGACGATCTCTCCCATACGGCCACCCTAAGGGGTGTTTGAGAAGTGGGGCCGGGGGCGCGGCGCCTGTCACGCACGCTCGCCGCGTTGTCGGTTCGCCCCCAGACAACCAGTCTGGAGGCGAACCTCCGCCTTGCGATCGCACGCGCCATGCGCCGCGCCCTGAACCGACCCGACTTCTCAAACACCCCTTAGGGCCTCGGCTGCTGCTGCACCCTGGCAGGATGAGCCGCATGAGCATGGGCCGTACGAGCACTGGGATCGAGATCGACGAGCAGACCTGGGGCGCCTTCGTCGGGGCGGACGGATTCATGCCCGAGGACGAGGCGCGCGCCCTGCACGCCGCGGCGCTCGACGGCGCGCGGGTCGGACCGCTGGTCGAGATCGGCACCTACCTGGGCAAATCCACGATCCTGCTGGCGGACGCGGCACGCCGGCACGGCCGGAAGGTGGTCACGGTCGACCATCACCGCGGGTCGGAGGAGCACCAGCCGGGTTGGGAGTACCACGACCCCGGGCTGGTGGATCCGCGGATCGGGCTGATCGACACGCTGCCCGGGGCGCGCCGGACCCTGGCGCTCGCCGGGGTCGAACGGGACGTGATCATGATCGTCGGCCGCTCGCCCGAGGTCGCCGCGCTGTGGAGCACGCCGCTCGGGTTCGTATTCATCGACGGCGGCCACACCGACGAGGCCGCACAGGCCGACTACGCGGGATGGTCCCCGCTGGTCGCGCCGGGCGGTCTGCTCGCCATCCACGACGTGTTCCCGGACCCGGCGCAAGGCGGACAGGCGCCGCACCGTATATATAAGCGCGCGCTGGAGTCGGGACTGTTCGCCGAGGATGACGCGCTGTCCGGGACCGGGTCGCTGCGCGTGCTGCGCCGACTCGGTGTTCAGCAGCGTTCAGTGAAGGCCGTTTGACGCAGACTCGGCGTCCGGCGCGCCGGTCTCAGTCCTTGACGATCACGCCGCCGATGGCGGCGGTGCGCCCGGCCATTTCCGGCCCGGGGCCGCTGCCGTCCGGAAGCCAGTCGGTGATCGGGACCAGGCCGGGGTGGATGAAGTCGTAGCCCTTCACCAGTTCCCGCACGTGTGCCGTGGTGCGCGGGGTCAGTTCGATCTGGTCCTGCGCCAGCGTCTTGTCCAGGGCGTTGTTCACTTCCTCGGACTCGACCTCGATCACGTGGAACAGCGAGGCCATGCTGCCGGGGACGACCCGGTCCATCAGGTAGTCCAGCGCCCGCCTGGCTCTGCGATCGTTTGATATGTAGTCCAGCATGCCGAAGAGCAGCAGGCCCACCGGCTGTTCGAAGTCGATCTTCCCGGACAGGCCGGGGCGGGAGAGGACGTCCTGCGGCTCGCGGAAGTTCCCGCCGATGACGGTGACCGGCGGGCCGGGCCTGCCGACCAGCAGGGCCCTGGCGTGCGCCAGCGAGATCGGGTCGTCGGCCACGTAGACGAAGGTGCGGGTGTCCGGGGCGCTCTCGCTCGCGGCCTTGTCGTTGCTGTTCGCGATGGTGATCGCGGCGCCCATCTGGAGGAACTGCCGGATGCCGCTCTCGGCCAGCTTGCGCACCGAGCGCCTGGTGAAGGACTCCGCGGCGCGCGCGGTGATCACCGTGTCCGGCCTGGCTTTGATCAGCGCCTCGGCCGCGTCCCGGTCCGCCTTGAAATGGTCCTTGCCGCCGATCAGGTAGTTGAACATGCGGTTCGGATGCGGCACCGAGGTGTCGATTTGCGGCGGCTCCCAGTTCGCGGCGATCTCCTGGTCCCAGGGCGTCCGCCCGTCCGCCATCCTGTCGCCTCCCCGATTCCGGTCGTCACCGGCTGCTGAGGATACCCTCGCATCCGGCTGCCATCTGCCTTTCCCGGGAAAGGGTACGCCGAGGAGGCGTATCCCGACACCTTTTGACGTCAATCCCGGTGGCTGGCCGGACCTGCGGTCACCCGAATTCGTGTGGGCGCTGATGTATTGCGCCGCGTGTATTCCTTATGCGCGTGATGCGCCCTCTTCGCACTTGACCGTGGTCGGCGGCGCAGCGGCGGACGAGCCTACGTCCGCCCACAAGTTCCACGGTTGAGTTCGAAGAGCCGTGATGCGCTGGGTACAGTGCGGGTGGCGCTGGGCCGGCCCCGGGTGGGGGGCTGGAGCCGGCCCAGCGCTGTCAGCCGGGATCAGGCCAGGTCGTCGAACTCGCCGTCCTTGGCGCCCGCGAGCAGGGCCTTGATTTCAGCGCGGGTGTACACCAGCGCCGGGCCCTGCGGGAACCGCGAGTTGCGCACCGCTACGGAACCGTCCGCGAGCTGCGCGAACTCGACGCAGTTGCCCTGCGAGTTGCTGTGGCTGCTCTTGCGCCAGGCGGCGCCGACCAGGTCGGACGCCGGTATGCCGTTGTACGGGGTGGGGTCGGTCATCTTCGCTCCCGGTTTTTCGGTACCGCGCCGGATCCGCAGTGCGCCGGATCCCGCGCGATGGATGTGGGGGTAATTGGGGCGTCCGCCAGGAATTCGAGCCGCCGTGGGCGCGCCTCGGATCCGTCGATCGTTGTGGGCTGCCTGATTCGGCCCTACGGTCGTCCCATGCAGAAGATACTGCGGATGCGAGTGCTGATGCACGTGCATCCGCAAAGAAACGGGAAAACTTGGGTCAGCGAACCCTGGCGAATGCTGGCGATAACAGAAAAGGGCCGCTCCGGCTACGGAACGACCCCTGGCGGATTTCCGGCCCGGCGGCAGCGGCGTCCGGGTCAGTTGTTGCGGATGATTCGAATGAGGGTTCAGATGTGATCTGAGAGTACGCATCGACGCCGCGATTGCGGCGGCAGCGATGCAGGGCACCGGTGCAGTGGCTTCGACGCGGGGGCACGAACGCGACGGCACTTGCCTGCGTGCCGTCGCCGTGGTGCCGCGCCTGCCGGAGCGCTCGTTCCCTGCCAGCCCGCGCCCTCGGCCTGCGCCGTCAAGTCATGCCGTCAAGTGGCGTCGAAACGCGCCCAGACGACCTTCCCGTGCGGCTGCGGGCTCCAGCCCCACGATGCTGATAACGCTTGCACGAGCATCAGCCCTCGGCCCGACTCCGCCGTGTCCAAGGCGTCCTCGGGCGTCGGCGGCAGCATGCTGCCGTCCGTCACCCGGCAGTACAGGCCGTCCCCGTCGTACGTCAGGTCCAGCCGGATGGTGGCGCCCTGGGTGAACCGGCGATCCGCCCGCGCGTGTAGCAGCGCGTTCGTGATCAGCTCGGAGATCACCAGGTCGACGTCGTCGGCCAGGGCAGCCAGCCGCCACTCGGTGAGCGCTGCGTGGGCGAAACGGCGGGCCGCGCGGGCCGACTCCGGCGCGGTCGGCAGGTCGAGGCCGGTGCTGCGCTCCGGCTCCCCCGGTCGGTCATGGTCGGTGCGGGCTGATTCAGGCTGCATGGATGTGGCGATGGACATGTGGGCGTCCGTGGGGTCGAGGCGGATGAGGCGACGACTGCGGTGGTAGTGCCTGCCGTTGTCGGGTACGTCGTGGGTGCTGCACGGTCTGGCTGGGCTCCGTTCAAGCGCCGGTGAGTGCGGCGCACGCTCGGTCTGAATCAGCATTCGCCCATTCCTCGGATTTAGCAAGGGCCGATGCAACTGCAAACGTAGCGAATGCCGATGCATATGCATCGTAGCGCCCAGTGACGCCATGTCACGCCCTGTTGCCCGAAGAGAACTTCAATTCTCCGCAGGACCGTGCAACACTGGCCCCACGCCGGATGCCGTCACGCTGCGTCCGCGACGCCGGACGCAACGCCGTGTTCGGCCCCGCGAGCAGCGGGAAATCGGTGTTCGAGACGCCGTACGGCAGCCCCGTGCGGAGCCGGACGGGGAGAGGGAGCGGATGGACGGAGTCGGCGACAGCTCTACGGTGCGCCGCATACTCCTGGGTTCCCTGTTGCGACGCCTGCGCGAGCAGAAGAACATCTCGATGCGCGAGGCCGGGTACCACATCCGGGCCACCGAGTCGAAGATCAGCCGCCTGGAGACCGGGAAGGTCTCGTTCAAGGACCGGGACGTCGAGGATCTGCTCAGTTTCTACGGTGTGAACGACCCGAAGGAGCGCGAACAGGTCCTCGACCTGGTGCGCGAGGCGAACACGCTGGGCTGGTGGCACAGCTTCGGCGAGGTGCTGCCCTCCTGGTTCGAGGCCTATGTCGGGCTGGAGTCGGCCGCCTCGGTGGTGCGCGCCTACGAGGTGCAGTTCATCCCGGGCCTGCTTCAGTGCCCCGAGTACGTCGACGCGGTGGTCTCGGCGAACCGGTCGCAGAGCGCGATGGAGATCAAGCGCCGGGTCGAGTTGCGCCAGCGGCGGCAGACGTCGCTGGAGCGTCCTGACGCGCCGATACTGTGGGTGGTGCTGGACGAGGCGTCGCTACGGCGCCCGATCGGCGGCCCCGGCGTGATGAAGTCGCAGATCTCTCATCTCATCGAGCAGGCGGACCGGCCGAACGTGACGATCCAGCTGCTGCCGTACTCGGTCGGCGCGCACGCCGCCGAGGGCGGCGCCTTCACGCTGCTGCGCTTCGCCGAGGCGGACCTGCCCGACGTGGTGTACCTCGAACACCTGACCGGAGCGCAGTACATCGAGCGGCCCGAGGACGTCGAGCAGTACGCGAGGGCGATGGACCGGATCTCGGTGGACGCGCTGCACCCGGACGCCACGATCAAGGCCCTGAACGCGCTGCTGCGGTCCTGAAACCGCGCTGCGGAGGGTTCCCTGTGTTCCCTGTCCCGGCAGGCGTCGAAGCGCCGCTGTCGCCTCGCCGTGGCTGTTGCCCTTGCGCAGCGACTACCGCGCCGTGGAGACGCAGGGCTCTGCGGCGCAGTCCACCGGGAGCGGTTTCGGCAGCGAGCCGCCGCCGAAGACGGTGCGGGTCGCCGCGTCGCCGCCGAGCGCGGCCAGGGCGAGCAGCATCGCGCCCGCGGTCCACGACGTCTTCTCCTGGGGCCAGATCGCCAGGTCGGCGTAGACGTATCCGGTCCAGTACATCCCGTCGCCATCGCGCAGTTGCGCGCCGATGTCACGCAGCAGCCGCCGCGCCTGCGGCTCGCGGCCGATCGCCCACAGCGCTATGGCCAACTCGCAGGTCTCCCCGCCGGTCACCCATGGATGGTCGTCCAGACATCGCACGCCGAGTGAGGGCACGACGAAGCGGTCCCAGCCCTCGTCGATGCGCCGCCGCGCCGCCTCGCCGCGCAGCGCCGTGCCGAGGACCGGGTAGTACCAGTCCATCGAGTAGCGCTCCTTCGGCGTGAAGTGCTCGGGGTGCGAGGTCAGCGCGTGACCGAGCCGGGAGAGCGCCAGCTCCCAGCCTGGCTGGTTCTCGCCGAGCGTGGTCGCCACGGCGACGGCGCAGCGCAGCGACTGGTAGATCGAGCTGCACCCGGTCAGCAGCGCGTCCTCGACGTCCGGATTCCACCGGATCGCGCCGTCAGAGCGCTGATGGCGCAGCACGAACTCGATCGCCGCGGCCACGGTCGGCCACAGCCTGCGCAGGAATCGCCGGTCGCCCGTCGCGAGGAAGTGGTGGTACACGCCGACCGCCGGGTACGCCGCGAAGTTCGTCTCGCGCGTCGCGTCGATGACCTCTGCGACACCGGCGTCGCCGTCGGCGTAGTTGGCGTGCCAGGAACCGTCCGGATTCTGCGCCCGCGCCAGCCAGAGGTACGCCTGGCGCGCCGCCTCGTGCTCGCCGGCCGCGTCGAGCGCCATGGCCGTCTCGACGTGGTCCCAGGGGTCGAGCTTGTCGCCGTGGAACCACGGCAGCGCGCCGTCCGGCCGCTGTAGTGCCCTGATCCCGGCCACGGTCCGGGCTATCCGCGGCGCGTCCAGCACGCGCGCGGCTGCCAGATCGGCGGACGTCATGCGCTCTTGACGGCGTAGACGACCAGGCTCTTGCCCAGCACCGGGTTGAGCAGCGCCTCGCTGACCCGGGTCAGCTTCGGCCCTTTGACGATGTCCCAGACCAACAGCTTGTGGTAAAGCCGCACCGGCGCCGCCTGGTCGTTCTCGATGCCGAGCGCGCACTTGAGCCACCAGTAAGGCGAGTGCAGCGCGTGCGCGTGGTGCATCGCGTAAGGCCGCAGCTTCTGGCCGCGCAGCCTGCGCAGCACCTGGGCGCGCTTGTAAATCCGGACATGGCCGCCCTCGACCTGGTGGTAGGCGTCGGACAGCGCCCAGCAGACGCGCTCCGGGAACCAGCGCGGCACGGTCACGGCTATCCGGCCGCCGGGCTTGAGCACCCGGTACAACTCGGCGAACGCCCGCGCGTCGTCGTGCAGGTGCTCCAGCACCTCCGCGGCGACGATCACGTCGAAGGACTCGTCGGGGAACGGCAGGTTGTACGCGTCGCCGCGCACTGCGATGGCGTGCGTGTCGTACGGGGTCTCGCCCGCCTCGTGCATGATGCGGAACGTCGCCATCACCGTCTCGACTTCAGACATCGAGTAATCGAGTGCGACGACGTCGGCGCCCTTGCGCAGCATGGTGTAGGAGTGTCTGCCGCCGCCGCAGCCTACGTCCAGCACCCGGTCTGCCGGGCCGACCGGGAACCGGTCGAAGTCGACGGTCAGCATTCGGTATCGCCTTTCCTGTCAGTCCTGTGCCGGAGGGTGTTCGAGATGCGGGGTCGGATCGGGGCGCGACGTCTGGCGTGTGCGTTCGCGAGGCGGAGGGTCGTGCTCGGAGTGGGAGTCCGTGCACGGCCCGACAATGCGGCGAGCGTGCGTGACAGGCGACGCGACCCCTGACCCCACTTCTCAAGCACCCCTTAGAGCAGTGGCACGATGCGTCGCCTCGATGCGGGCACGATAGCGGTCTGCGGTCGCGGCTGCTGCGGTGCGCCAGGTGAACCGCGACGTCGCGCGTTCACGGGCCGCGGCGCCGAGCCGCGCGCGCAGCGCCGGGTCGCCGAGCAGCCGGGTCAGCGCCGCGGCGAGCGCGGCCGCGTCGCCCGGCGGCACGGCGAGCGTCGTCTCGCCGTCGGCGCCGGCCACCTCGGGGATCGCCCCGCCGGTGGTGGAGACCAGCGGCAGGCCGATGGCCATCGCCTCGACCGCGGGCAGCGAGAAGCCCTCGTAGAGCGACGGCACGCAGGCCACCTGCGCCGACCGCGACAGGCTGATGAGCTCGTCCTCGCTGATCGAGGAGGCGAAGCGGACGTGCTGCGCCAGTCCCAGGCGCTCGACGGCGCGCAGGACCGCTCCGCCCTCCTTCGGCCGGCTGCCGATGACGACCAGTTCCGCGTGGTCGTACTCGGCACGCACCTTGGCGAAGGCCTCGACCAGCACGGCGACGCCCTTGACCGGCGAGTCGCTGCTCGCGGTGGTCACGATCCGGCCGGGCACCTTCGCTACGGCGGGGGAGGGGGAGAAGCGCTCGACGTCGGTGCCGATCGGGATCGTGGTGATCCGCTCGGGCCGCACCCCGAGGTATTCGGTGATCTGCGCGGCGGACGAGGACGAGACGGTGATGATCTCCGGCAGGCGGCGGGCCACCCGGTGCTGCATCCGGGTGAATCCGTACCAGCGTCGCAGGGTGATCCGGCGGGTGCCGCGTGCGGCGGCCAGTTCGAGCTCGCGGTCGACGTGCACCGGGTGGTGGATCGTGGCCAGTGTCGGGAAGCCGAGGCGCGGTAGCCGCAGCAGGCCGGTGCCGAGGCTCTGGTTGTCGTGCACGACGTCGAACGCGCCGCGCCGGGCGGCCAGGTGTCGGGCGGCGCGCAGCGAGAAGGTGCGCGGCTCGGGGAAGCCGGCGGTGCACATCGTGGCGTACTCAAGCACGTCGATCAGGTCGCGGAATTCGGCCGGCCGGGGGGTGCGAAAGGGGTCGGGCTCGCGGTACAGGTCCAGGCTCGGCAATGGAGTGAAGCCGACGCCTTCGTCGAGTTCCGGGTACGGCTGCCCGGCGAGCACCTCGACCCGGTGGCCGAGCGCGGCGAGCTCGCGGGAGAGGTTGCGGATGTACACACCCTGCCCGCCGGAGAACGGATTGCCCCGGTAACTCAACAGCGCGATACGAAGCGAATCGGCCGCGAACCGCGTGTTCGCCTCGCTCCGGGCGCCGGACGGCCCGCCGTGTTCCACGCCCGACTCCCTGGATGCGGCTTACGAATGACGGATGAGTGATGGCTGGTGCTGCTTGTGGGCGCACTATGCTACCAGGCAGTAACAAACGCTTCGCGAAAGAAGATCGGCTCAGAGTATCCGGCTATCCGGCGGTGGGCGCCGGGGCGCCGGTCTGGATCCGGCGCAGCAGGTCGCGCAGGGTCAGCCGCTCCTCGTCGGTGAGCGAGTCCAGCGGCTCGGCGGCGAAGTCCATGTCGGCCCAGACCTTGCCGCTCAGCTCCGCTCCGGCCGGCGTCGCGGCGACCAGCTTGACCCGCCGGTCGGTCGGACTCGGCTGCCGGGTGACCAGGCCGCGCGCGGCCAGCCGGTCCACCAGGCCGGTGATGTTCGACGGCTCGCACCGCAGCCGCGCGGCGATCCGGTTCATCGGCTCCGGGTGGTCGGCCACCACGTTGAGCAGCTTAGCCTGCACTCCGGTCAGATCGTGCGCCTCGGCCGCGGCGTCGTATTCGTCGTAGAACCGGGTGGACATGCCGGCGATCAGGTCGATGACCTCGCGCGTGATCGGATTGCGGCGCATGGGACAAAGGATAGCCGCATGGTTAATCAGATGAAATATTCGCCTGGACGGCCGAAACCCCGGCCGCTTCGAGTGATGAGAGGCGGGTGGCCGACATGCGCGCGGCACTGGTGTCGCGAAGCGGGCAGGAGCGCGCCGAGGTCCGGGCGGACGTGGCGACGCGTCCCCTCGGACCTACTGACGTGCGCGTTCGCATCAGGGCGAGCGGGGTCTGCCACTCCGACCTGTCGGCGATGGACGGGGTGCTGCCGAACAAGAAGCCGTTCGTCCTCGGCCACGAGGGCGCGGGCGAACTGGTCGAGGTCGGCGAGGCAGTGCCCGGACTCAAGGCCGCGGACCACGTCGTCGTGTGCTGGGTTCCGCCGTGCGGGCACTGCGCTTACTGCCTGAGCGGCCAGGCGAATCTGTGCACTGAGCTGTTCGTCGCGACCGCGCTGACCCCGAACTTCGCGGTGGACGGCGGGCCGGTCTACGGCATGGCCGGGACGGGGACGCTGGCCGAGGAGGTCGTGCTGCCCTGGCAGTGCGCGATCCGGGTGCCCGGCGACGTCCCCTTCGACGTCGCGGCGCTGATCGGCTGCGGCGTCACCACCGGCGTCGGCGCCGTGCTGAACACCGCGCGTGTCACGCCCGGCTCCACGGTCGCGGTGATCGGCTGCGGCGGCGTCGGGATCGCGGCGATCCAGGGCGCCCGGATCGCCGGGGCGGCGGACATCGTCGCCGTCGATCCGAGCGAGGCCAAACGGAGCCTGGTCGGCCGGTTCGGAGCGACCCTCGCCGTACCGCCTGACCAGGCCGAGGCCGCGCGTGAGCAGGTGACCGGACGCCGGGGCTTCGACTACGTCTTCGAATGCGTCGGGCGCGGTGCCCTCGTACGTCAGGCCTATGGGCTGACCCGCCGCGGCGGCTCGGTGGTCGTCGTGGGCGCGGGCGGCCGCGACGACCAGGTCTCGTTCTCGATGGCAGAGCTCTTCTACGACAACAAGCGCATCCTGCCGACGATGTACGGCGGCGGCGACGTGCGCGTCGAGTACGACCGCCTGATCCGGCTCTGGCGTGCCGGCCGGCTCGACCTGGAGTCGATGATCACCGCGCGTCTGCCGATCGAGCGCGTCGACGAGGCGCTGGACCTCATGCGCGCGGGCGAGGCGATCCGCACCGTCATCGAGTTCTGAGCATGCCGCGGGCGAGCACCGGGAATCAGTCCCGGGCTCGGACCGGATCAGACCTCGTCGGCCGCCTGCCGCAGCCTCGTGAACTCCTGCGCCAGCGTCGCCGCGGTCCAGTGCGCGTTCAGGCCGCTGAAGGCACTGGAAACTACACCCAAGGTGGTATAATCAGGGTGTAGATATATGAAGCACGACATCTCAACCCCACGTATAGCCCCCTACGCGCGCATATCCGACTCAGACGAAGAGCGTGCCCCTGGTCTCGACAGGCAGCTTCGGACAGTCATGCCGCTCATTGCTTCACGTGGTGGCGACCCGACTCATGAGTACGTCGACAACGACAAGTCGGCCTTCAAAGAGGATGTCATCCGTGACGAGGGCTTTGAACCGTGGCTCGCCGACTTCATCGCTGGCGAGAACGACGGCATCGCAGCGTTTGACCTCGACCGCCTCTTTCGGCAGCCGCTCGACCTAGAGCGCGTCATCAAGGCGTACTGCCACGCCTACCGCAAGCAGGGCCGTCAGAAGCCTGTCCTGTGGCTTCCAGCCATGAGCCTCGACCTCACCGACGAGGACGGCCAAACTATCGCTCGCATGCTGGTAGCCGTCGCCAACCAAGCAAGCGCCAAGACCTCTAAGCGCATCGTGACTTTCTACCGAGATGAGGCTCTGAAGGGGAAGATCTTCAGCCCATACCCGGCGTTCTACCGCAACAAGGACGGCTCGATCAACGAGGACAAGGCTGTCATCGCGCACAAGGCGATAGCCGATGTCTTCGCTGGCATCCGTCCTACGACCATCGCCGAAGAGTGGCGGAAGAATGGCATCACCACAGCCCGGGGTGGTCGAGTCGTATCTGAGACTGTTCGACGAATCCTCATCGCTCCAGGCATCGCAGGGCTCGCCGTCTATAAGGGAGAGATCCTGCTCCATGACAACGGCGAGCCGATTGAGCGTGAAGACGGTGGGCTCATCGACGTGGCCACCTGGCGGGCGCTGTGTGAGCTTCTCAAGCCGAGACGCGACCGAAACCGGCCGACCAAGGGTCTTCTCAGTCGCACACTCCGCTGTGGTCGGTGTGGCTCGTACATGGTGCACATGCGTAAGAACGACACGTTCTTCACCTACAACTGCCGGTCCCAAGACTCCGGTGGCTGCGGCTTGACTGCCATCTCAGGACCCAGGCTTGAAGAGCAGATCACGTGTCTCGTGCTTGCTTATCTCGACCAACCGATTGAAGCGGCCGAGCCCGAGGTCGCCCCTGGCACAGCACGCCTCGACGAAGTGACCGCGAAGATCGCCGAACTCATGACGGCGTACCGAGCCGGTGACATGTCGGGTTCTATTGTGTTCCCGTCTATCAAGGAGCTTGAGGACGAGCAGAAGAAGCTGCGCTCCCAGGTAGCGCAGCAGGTTCGGAAGGCGAAGCACGTCACGTCGGCTGCGGAGGAGTGGCCCACGCTTGCGCTTGAGAGGAAGCAGGCGATCCTCGATGAGCTCTTCGAGGCAATTGTCATCGCACCAGCGAAGAACGTGCGCATCAAGGGAGTCCAGACGGTTTACGACGAGAACCGTGTGACGGTCGTGTGGCGTCAGCCAAGCAAAAGTTGACGGACCTTAGCCAGACGACTCTTCGTGAGCTTCGGTGCGCTAGCAAGTTGCCCCGTTATCCAGTCGCGCTCTTTAACGAGGGCGGGACTTTTTGTTTTCCGCTGCTTAATTGGCGATGGTGTGGACGCTTGCTTCGAGGCCATAATTTACTGTCAATTATATTACAGGCGAGCCGATAAGTCATCAGCGAGGGCCGTTGCCAATTCCACCATATGCATCCATGCGCGCCACATGCAATAAATAGATATGGGTCATGAAATGCATCGACTCAGAAACCGACCAGTGGAGCAGAAATGGCTATTGTTAGTCGCAAGGTGTCCGACCTGAGTGGTCAGGACGGCGCGGATCACGAGTTCGCTACTGTCGTGGTACGGCAGCACCCGGAGCTCGACCAGCCGAAGGCCCTGGACGTCCTGGCCGCAGAGGTCGAGGCGTTCAAGGAGATCGGCGATCTGGTGATGCTGGAGGTGACCCTGCCGACCGGCCACACCAAGAACGTCGCCATGAAGTTGGCGGACTTCAACAAGCTGGCCCCCGACATGCCGAAGGTACTCAACGAGGCACGCGGCACTCGGGGCCGCCTGCCGGGAACGCGAATCGGCAACGGCAACGGGTAACCTCAAGCTCCATCTCCTACCAACGCTCCCGGTAGTTGAGATGGAAACCCCCGTCCTGGCGACCTGAAAGGGTCGTCGGGGCGGGGGTGTTTACTTCTCGAAACATACATAAATTGATATACTCAAGAACATGAAGCGCACGGAACCTAACTATTCCAATCTACAAGTCACAATCTGGATTCTCTATGGTCTGAGCGCTCTCTTATTGAGCATGCTACTATTCTTCGCTTTTATCTTCTCGCAAGGACGAGAGCTATGGGGTTTAAATGCCTTCACAGCCGACACAGTAGGTGGCTACTGGTACGGGGCGGCAATGATCCTTACGGTCATATGCTTCTTTGGTGGCTTTTTCGTCAGATCTGATGCTCGTCGTAGGCTAGTGGCCACGACCTTTACTATTGGAATCATTCTGACCGCGATCATCGGCCCCACATATATAGCAGGAGGCAGTCTTGGTCAAAGTTGGCTATCCTTCTATACGCCAATCCCGTGGTTCATTGTATGGGTCACCATTGTCACGATGTGGCTATTTATGAAATCCGGGCATAAGCCGGCTTCTTCAATCCCAAAGAATCAAAGAAGTCAGTCACGAAGATAAGTCCAATATTGAAGCAGCCCCCATATCATGAACTCGATCGTTCTTGACAGGGGGCTTTTACTCTTCAGCGATGCTTCATTTCAACGCTTCGGTTACTGGAACGTCAGCGTGGCGATCTTCGCCGCCACGGCAGATTCGTACTCCTGTTGACGGCTCATCGAGCTTGGCCGTGACGGCCGCTGGTTCGGGTGCTGAGGTGCCCACGTGAGCGTCGGGTCGTCGCGCAGCGGGCTCGGAGTCGCTGGTTATCGGGGTTGCGATAGCCGAATGCGCTGCGGGCATCGGTCTTGA
>NZ_DASYZI010000056.1:0-3866 GCF_035946395.1 Actinocrinis sp. | reverse complement strand
ACCGACAAGGTGCAGGTGCTCAGGCCGGATGCCGATGACAAGCTCGAGCAGGCCCGCCTCGCTGGCAGCCGCGCGAACCGCGGGAGGCAACGGCAGCACCGTGCCAGCCAGCCGGACCGCACCGTCCACGATCGGCACGGTCCGCAGGTTCATCGCGGGTGAGCCGATGAAGCCCGCGACGAACTGGTTCACCGGGTTGTCGTACAGCTGGCGCGGCGTGTCGCATTGCTGCAGCTGCCCGCCGGCCAGCACGGCGACCCGGTGGCCCATGGTCATCGCCTCGACCTGGTCGTGGGTGACGTAGACGGTGGTGATGCCGAGGCGGCGCTGCAGTTCGGCGATCTGGCTGCGGGTCTGCACGCGCAGCTTGGCGTCCAGGTTGGACAGCGGCTCGTCCATCAGGAAGACCTGGGGCTCGCGCACGATGGCCCGGCCCATGGCCACCCGCTGCCGCTGCCCGCCGGACAGCGCCTTGGGCTTGCGGTCCAGGAGCTTGTCGTCCAGGTCGAGCAGGCGGGCGGCCTCGCGGACCCGCCGGGCCCGCTCGTCCTTGGGCACGTGCTGCATCTTCAGCGCGAAGCCCATGTTCTCCGCGACGGTCTTGCTGGGGTACAGCGCGTAGTTCTGGAACACCATCGCGATGTCCCGGTCCTTCGGCGGCAGGTGCGTAACGTCGCGCTCCCCGATCCGGATGGTGCCCGCCGTCACCTCCTCCAGCCCCGCGAGCATCCGCAGCGAGGTGGACTTCCCGCAGCCCGACGGCCCGACCAGCACGAGGAACTCCCCGTCCTGGATGTCCAGGTTCAGCTTGTCGACGGCGGGCCGCTCAGCGCCCGGGTAGATGCAGCTGGCTTCCTCATAAACGACACCGGTCATTGATATAGTCCTACTTCCCTTTCAACCGGCAGGAACGTGCCGGACGATCCGAGTTGGAAGGCGGTCGTTGCGACCTTCGCTGACCGTATCCTCTGACAAGCATCTTGTCACTATCAGCCACACCGCGTGACAGATAACGCAACGTACCGACACCAACACAGCGCGCAGATAAAGCACCGCACCGCGCCAAACGCACGCAGCGTACCGCCTACGCACGACACCGACGCCCGAGTTCGTCGAGCCGACACCAGCACCCACCACCACCAACCGCACCGCACGAGCCGACCTCACCAACAACACGAGCGCAACCACGCGCGTCGCCCCTGCGCAACCTGCCCCTCACCGGAACTCAGTGGGGAGTACCCCAGCCGCCCGGTAGGATGGTTCCTGGTTTGAGCCCATCTCCCGGCTCCGACGCCCGCTGGTGTGGCGCAATTGGCAGCGCACCTGTCTTGTAAACAGGTGGTTAGGGGTTCGAGTCCCCTCACCAGCTCACTCCCTCACCGCAGGTCGCAGCCCCGGTAGACAGCCGAGAGCCTCGGACCGCGGTACTGGTCCGAGGCTCTCGTGCCAGATCTCATGCCAGATCAGTGCTTCAGATCACTGTCCCTGCCTTGACACGCCCTGATATCTACGATGCCGCGGATACTTCGACGTCTGCCTGTCCCTGTCCGGCGGGCGTGGCGGTGCGTTGCGATCGCGAGGGCTTGAAAGAGCCACCTATGCGGAGGGAGGCGGCTGCGGCCAGCAGGCCGATGACCATGATGGCGTACCACCCGTGGCGGAAGGCGGTGTGAGTGGCGTCTGTGCCGACAGGCTTGCCCAGGGTGACGACGAGGACGGCCACGCCGATCACAGCACCGATTTGGCGGGACATGTTGATGACGCCGGAACTGGTCGCGGCGCGCTCAAGTGGCAGGGAGAAGGCACCTGTGGCGACCAGGGTCGGCAGGGCCAGACCGATGCCGATGCCGACCATCACAGCGCCGGGCAGCATGGCTGCGGCGTAGTCGGCGGCGACGGTTATTCGCAGGGCCCACACCAGGAGGCCGACGACGAAGAACAAGTTGCCCAGGGCGGCGACCGCGCCGGGGCCGATGCGCTTGGACAGGATTCCCGAGATGCGGAAGAACGGGGGGACCATCAGTACGCCGGGGACAAGGGCCAGGCCGGATTTCAAAGCGGAGTAGCCCCAGACGTTCTGGGTCCACTCGGCGCAGGACAGGACCATGGCGGCGAACCCGGCGCTGTACAGCAGGAGCCCGGCGGCCGGAGCGTTGAGGGCACGAAGGCGCAGCACCGGCAGTTCGACGACCGGGGACGGGTGGCGCGCGGAACTGATCAGGAAGCCGGCCAGCAGGACGATGGCGGCGGCGAAAGTGCCGACGGTGCGCGCCGAGCCCCAGCCCCACGAGCTCACCTGCACCAGACCAAGAGCCAGCGCGCCGATCGAGCCGGCCAGCAGGACCGCGCCGAACACATCAGGCAGCTTGCCGCGCTCGGTGTCACGCACCTCGGGCAGAGTGCGCATGCCGACAATGAACGCGACAACGCCGAGGGGCAGGTTGATGATAAACACCCAGCGCCAGCCGACCTGGGCGAGCAATCCACCGACGACCGGGCTGATGGTGGCGGCGACCCCGCCAGCCACGCTCCAAGCGCGCAGCATCACCGCGCGGCGCTCCGTCGGCGTGTTGACCAGCAGCAACGCCAGAGACGTGGGCACCAGCACGGCGGCCCCGACGGCCTGCAACACCCGGGCACCTACCAGGAACCCCGTATTTGTGGCCACCGCGCACAGTGCGGAACCGACCGTGAAGACCACGAGGCCGAGCAGGAACCCGCCGCGCTGCCCACCGCGGCCCGCCAAGCGCCCGAAGACCACCAGCAACGAGGCGAACACGATCGCGTATGCGTTGAGCACCCAGGACAGCGCGCTGAGCGAAGCGCCGTGGAAGTCATCGCCGACGCGCGGCAGCGCGATGTTGACCACGAACAAGTCCAGATTGGTGACAAGTACTGCGATGAACACGATCGCGACCGTCAGCCGCGCACGCAAGACCGCCGACGCGGCGGCTTCGGGCGGAGCGGAAGAACTAGAACCCTGAATCGCCATGACAGTAATCGTAGTCAGCACCGAGATTCGGCAGCGTTCGCGTGAAGAGTCTTCGAGGCGCGTTCGAGACACGGTCGTCGATGCTTCTCCTGGCACAGCGGCCCAGTTCAGCAACTGGACCGGCGAGCAGTGACGAGCATCGCCGCAGTATGGCGGTCATGGCGGATCTTTTGCAGCTCGACGATGCAGAGTGCGCCGATCCGTGCGGGCAGCACGCTCCAACCGGTGCGTAGTGGGCCGGTGGGTTGGGTGAGTAGGGAGGGAATGGCGGTTGATGCGGTGGATGCGGTGAATGGGTTAGATGGGGCGGACGGGGCGGTTGCAGTGGGCGCAGTGGGCACGGGCGTCTCAGCGGACACGGGCGGCTGCGGTGCGCGTGGCACGGACATTGCGGAACTCTCCCGAGGTCGGCTCGTCAAGGGTGTCGCCGGCGTAGTGGCGGAAGACGTCTTCGAGCGTGCCCGAGCCCGAAGGCAGTGAGGCCTTCAGCTCCTGCGGGGAGCCGGTGGCGCGGATGATCCCGCGGTGCATCAGCGAGATGTGGTCGCAGTACTGGTCGGCCTCGTCCATGTAGTGCGTGGTGACGAAGACAGTCATGCCGGTGACGGCACGGACCTCGGCGATCCGCTCCCACACCGAGGCGCGGGCGATCGGGTCCGACCGATCGTCGGTTCGTCGAGGAGCAGCAGGCGCGGCGATGAGACCAGTGCCTGCGCGAGTTCCAGCCTGCGGACCATGCCGCCGGAGTACGTCTTCGCCATCCGGTCGGCGGCGTCCAGCAGGCCGACCGTGTCGAGCGCGGCGGCGACCCGCTCGGCGCGCTGCTTGCGCGGGACGTCGAAGAGGCGCGCGAACATGGCGATGTTCTCGCGTC
>NZ_DASYZI010000055.1:0-2082 GCF_035946395.1 Actinocrinis sp. | reverse complement strand
CCTGATCGACGGCCGGGACTACGCCGTGTCCGGCGATCAGGTCACGCTGACGGCCGCCACGGTCGCTCACCTGGTGGGCAGCCGGTCATACGGCGTCGACTCAACCCTCGAAGTCCGTTTCTCCAGCGGCGTTCCCTGGCTGATCAACGTGATCACCGACGACGCACCGGTCCTGTCGGACGCGACCGGAACCACCGGCTCCCTGACGATCCCCACGCGGTTCAACGGTGACGTGCTGGCGACGATGGAAGCCAAGTACGCCGACGGCAGCGGCGCCGGTCCGGCCGGCTGGACCACCTACCAGCAGTACACCACCGCCTTCGCGCCGGACTACCCGAACAACGGCATCGTCCTGACGCCCGCGATGCTCGGTGCGCTTACCGACGGCGCGCGGGTAACGCTCACGTTCCACTTCTGGAGCGGCGCGACCGTGACCTACTACGTCCTCAAGTCGGGAACCTCGGTCAACGGATCAACTTCCTGATGCACTGACCTGGTGGCCCGGATCCGCGGAACCCGGGCCACCAGGGTTACGCATCACGGCTGCGATGTTTCGTGGTTCACCTCACGATACTTTCTCGCAGCCGGCCGACGAGTCGGCCTTGCAAGTTCCCCGTCCGCCACCGCCTGTTCGAAACTGGTCCATGGCAGACCCGAATGTGTGCGTTCACATTTCATCGGCTGCGCCCGATCGCATCGTGGCTGCACTAGCGGCCCGTTGCCGCGCTTCTTCGTGTGCGAATGCATGGTGAATCATCAGCCTGCCCGCCCAACATCCCTGGCAGCGAGGTTGACCGTGCTTGACAGGGGGCCAAGTGTCGGGCACCGTCTGCATTCCGGAACGTCTCGGGCCATCCTGTCGCGGAAGCGCGTTTCGGGCGGCTCGAAATGTTAGCGCTAACAATTGATGAGTCGTGCTCAACGTCGAGCAGGGAGACCGCATGAAGACAAGCGCATGGACAAGCCGCGGGATCGGTGCGCTGCACCGATCGCCGGCGGCGCCGCGCGGCGGGGTCATGCCGCGCACGGCGGACACGGCCGGTGTCCGCAGGCCGACCCGCGCAACGCGCGGCGTGCGGCTCGCCAGGCTCGGGGCAGCCGTCGCAGTCGTTCTCGGCGCGCTCGTCGGCGCCGCGGCCACGACCGGTTCGGCGCAGGCTGCTGCACAGGGTCCGTGTGATATCTATGCGGCGGGTGGTTCGCCGTGTGTGGCTGCACATAGTACGACGCGTGCGTTGTTTGGTGCGTTCAGCGGTTCGTTGTATCAGGTGCGGCGTTCTTCGGATAATGCCACGTTGAACGTCGGTGTTCTGGTGGCTGGTGGTGTGGCGAACGCTGCTGCTCAGGCTTCGTTCTGTGCGAACACGACCTGTGTGATCACGGTCATCTACGATCAGTCCGGTCACGGCAACAACCTCACCCAAGCCCCCGCAGGCGGCGCCGCCGGCGGTCCGGACAATCTCGCCAACGCGACCGCCGCGCCGACGACGCTCAACGGCCAGAAGGCGTACGGCGTGTACGTCGCCCCCGGTACCGGTTACCGCGACGACAGCACCAGCGGTATCGCGACCGGTGATGCGGCTGAGGGTGAGTACGCCATCTTCGACGGCACGCATTACAACGGTGGCTGTTGCTTCGACTATGGCAATGCCGAGACCAGCAACAACGACACCGGCAACGGCCACATGGAAGCCATCTACTTCGGCAACATCAAGGTCTGGGGCTTCGGTAGCGGCAACGGCCCCTGGATCATGGCCGACATGGAAAACGGCCTGTACTCCGGCGTCAACGCAGGCCTCAACAGCGGCGACCCCACGATCAACGACCGCTACACCACCGCGATCATCAAGGGCACCGCGAACCTCTGGTCGATCCGCGGTGGTAACGCGCAGTCCGGCGGCCTGTCCACGTTCTACAGCGGCGCACGCCCGAACGTCTCCTGCTACAACCCGATGCACAAGGAAGGCGCCATCATCCTCGGCATCGGCGGCGACAACAGCAAAGGCTCAGCAGGCACCTTCTACGAAGGCGTCATGACCAGCGGCTACCCCAGCGACACCACCGAGAACTCCGTCCAGGCGA
>NZ_DASYZI010000054.1:0-31089 GCF_035946395.1 Actinocrinis sp. | reverse complement strand
GTGGCGTGTGGGGCGGCACCGTCGGGATTGAGCACGACGTTGTTGTCCGTACTCCAGTTGCCGTTCTGGTCGCGCCATTGCGCGGTTCCGCCCGGCGGCAGGATCACGCCGTATTGCTGGCTCGGGTTGGTGAACCAGATGGTCGCCGTACGCGCCGGCCGCTGCGTGACCCACGTCACTTGGGCGGTGCCGCCGGTGGCCGAGGGGATGCCGTCGAGTACGTACGAGTACTGCGGCCTGAAGTACGGGACGATGGCGCTGTCGGTGAGCTCGCTGTTGCTGTCGCCGTACAGCGTCTGGTCGCCCTGGATCACCGACGGCTTGGGGGAGATGGTGTAGGGGCAGCCTGTGGAGACGATCGCCCCGGTACCGTCCTTGACCTGGACCTCGTCGAGCAGGAACCAGCCGGATTCGGTGCCCGTGACGGTCACGAAGCGCCCGGGGACGTTGTTGAGCTTCATCGAGATCGTCCCCGAGTCCTCAGTGCTCGTCACCGCCTTCTTGGTCAGGACGGCGTCGCCGGATGTTCCCACCGCCTGGTCGGAGATGGTGGTGATGCCCCGCGTGCGCGCTGGGGAGTGCAGACCGACCAGTGCCGAGACGTTCGTGGGCCAGCCGATGCCCGCGGTGGCGTCGTGATGCGTGATCAGATCCACCTCGCCCACGTCGCGTACCTGTTGCAGGTCGATGGTGACGGCGAACGCGCCGTCGTACTGGTTCCAGCCCATCACCCCGCTCCAGTACCAGCTGCCGTTGGGCGAGACCAGGCCGTCGGTCAGCTTGCCCTTGGCGAAGCCCTGGTAGGTCGGGGCGCTGTCCGGATAGATGCCGTCCTGGACTTGGTAAGTCGAGCTCGACAGCTCCTCGGCCGCCCCGCTGGCGATCAGCGGGACGATGTACCGCTCGGCCACGACGCGCTGGATGTTCGGCCAGGGGCTCGTGGCCTCCTTGCTGAGGGTGATGGTCAGCGTGGAGACGGTGTTCGCCCCGTCCGGGTCCAGTGTGAGAGGCACCTCAAGCGACTGATAGGGCTCGGTTCCGGGCTCTCCGGCGCGTTGGGCGTACGAACTGCGACTGCCTCCCGGGCCGTCGACCCGGACCGAGAGCCGTCCGCGCCAGGGGTTGGCCGGGTCGCCGTCGGTGAAGTCCATGCGTACCGCCCACAGCTGCTGGTCGGCCGGTGCGGTCCACTGCACCTGACGGGTGCCGTCCGGCAGGTCCCTGGTCGGCCAGGGCAGGCCGATCTCCATGTTCGAGATCGACTGGCCGGCCAGGTAGCCCACCAGGTCGCTGTAGCACCACCAGCGGTCCCCGGCCGCGGTGGCCTGGGTGGTGATGGCGTCGAACATGTCGCCCCGCAGCCCGGCGAAGAAGATCTGCGGGTAGGCGTCGGTGCCGAAGTACTGCTCGACCGCCAGGTACTGATGGGAAAGCCAGTTCTCCGGCTTGCTCTCTCCGGCGGTGCTGCTCTCGTACTCGAAGGCCTGGTGGTGGAGCTGCGACTCCTGACCCACCGTGTAGAGCTGCCCGTTGCTGGCTACGCCGCCGTACTGCGGGCCGCGGAACGCGACGGACGGCTGCACGTTGGACACGTCGAACCCGAGTGCGGTCGCGTCCCACATGTGCGGTGCGCCGTAGTAGGGCACCCACACCGTCTTCATCCCGCGGGAGTGCGCGTCGGCGTTGAACTGCGTGACGTACGCCGGGTCGTTGTATCCGTCGATGATCTCTTCGCGATGGTAGTAGGCGCCGAAGAGCGACAGGTGCTTCCAGTTCGCCGCCTGGGCACGTGCCTTGATCTGGTCCAAGTACCAGTCGGCGGCCTGGACGCGCTCGGCGGGCACGCTCAGGTTGAGCACCGTGCCGGTGCCGGGCAGCGTGAGGCTGGCGGTTCGTGGACTCAGCCACGGCACCCCGATCGAGACCTGGATCGGGGCGGGCGGTGCGCCGTACGTCGCGGTCAACGTGGTCGCGGCGGCGTCGAGTGCGGCGGCGTCCGCGAACTCGTCGTTGAGCACGCCGTTCAGCTCGTCACCGGTGAACCCGCCGTACATCAGGTCCTTGCCGTTGTAGTCGACCGCGGTCAGCACCGCCGCGTCGAACAGCCACTGGCCGGTGAAGGCTCCGCTCGCGCCCACCGCCATCAGGTGCTTCTGCCATTGCACAGCACTGCGGTTGGCGTCATGGTAGGCGAGCATCGACCGGTGCCACTGGCCGAACGCGGTCGTGGCCGCGTGCGAGACAGCTGAGGCCATGACGACTGTCGGCAGCGCCAGAGCCAGGGCTGAAACCGTCCGGATGGCTCTGCCTGACCAGTGACGCAGAAAAAGTAGGATCATTATACGCCTTTCGGACACTTATATGCGAGCGTCACCATAGCGGGCGAGATCGATCCAACCCTGCATCAACGCACCAGATGAGGTACTTCCTAGAACCCCAGGTCGCGGCTTGCCGCCAGGGTGCAGCGGCGCAACGGTGCAACGACGCAGCCGTGACTAACGCGCGGTCAGTTGGCTGACCATGTACCAGCCTGTCGAGCCCGGGACTGCCGGAAGATCCATGCGGATCCCCGTGACGCGCGCCGTCGGGGGAGGCTTCAAGATCGCGTGGGGGCAGAAACCCTTCTCGATCGGTGACGGTTCCGCGCCCGCATGCCAGGAGCCGCCTTCGTCGCGCCATCGGCCGAGCACGTTCGCCGGCACGATCACGCCGTGGCCGGGATTCGGCTCGGTGAACCAGATCGCCGCCTGCCGCACGGAACGCGGCTGCTCCCAAGCGGCCTCGACGCTGCCGCCCGTTCCGGCGGGGATGCCGTCGACCAGATGGGCGAACTGCGGCGCGAACCGCGTCGTGATCGCGGTGTCGACGAGCCGGTCGCAGTCATCGCCGTAGGCGACCTGCTCCCCTTGCCGCACGGAGGGTTTCGGCGTGACGCAGTACGGTCTGCCGGCGGATACGATCGCGCCGGAGGTGTCCCTGACCAGGATCTCGTCCAGCAGGATCCAGCCGGAGCCACGGCCCACGACGGTCACGTAGCGGCCGGAGACCGCGGCCATCGGCATCACGATCCGTCCGGAGAGGGCGCTCGGCGAGCCGGGTACCTCCCGCACGGCAAGCGAGCACGCCCCCGACGACCCCGCAGCCTGCCCGGAGAAGCCGCTGATCCCGGTCACGCGCGCCGGCTGGTGCAGCCCGACGAGCGCGGCGGTGCCGGTGGGCCAGGCGACGCCCGCCGTCGGATCGCAGTGCGTGACGAGTTCCACCTCGCCGATCTGCCGCACTCGGCCGAGATCGACGGTGACGGTGAACCGTCCCTCGTAGAAGTTCCAGCCCATGGCCCCAGCCCAGTTCCAGTGGCCGTCGGCGGAGACCCGTCCGTCGGTCAGCTTGCCGCCGGCGTACCCGAGGTGTGTCGGCGCGTCGTCTGCCCACGGACCCGACTGCACCGGATACGTCGTCGCCGACGGCTCGCCTGCGAGCCCGTTCGCGATGACCGGCACGATGTGCTGGACGGCCACCATCCGCTCGATGTTCGGCCAGGGCGAACCGGCCTCACGGCTCACAACGATGGCCAGCGCCGAAACGGTGCCCTCGGACGTCCGGATCAGCGGCACCTGGATCGACTGATGGGGCGGCAAGGGTCCTGATCCCGTTCGCTGCGCGAAGGACGTGTGCGTGCCGTCCGGTCCCTCGACGCTGACTTCGAGCCGACCACGCCATGGCTGCGCCGCGGTGTCGTCGACGAAATCCATGCGCACCGCCCACAGCCGCTGTGGTTCGGGCACAGTCCAGCGCGCCCGACGGGCACCGTCAGACGTGTCGTCGACCGGCAGGGGGAGGCCGATCTCCAGATTCGACAGGGGTCGGCCGGCCAGATAGTCCGCCAGATCCGCGTAGCAGCTTCGGCGTTCGCCGACCGCGCCGGCGGGCGTGGCGATCTCGTCGAACATGTCGCCTTGCAGGCCCACGAAGAACACCTGTGGGAACCGGTCGGCGCCGGTCTCCCGAGCGACGGCAAGGTACTGATGCGCGATCCAGCACTCGGGCCCGGTCTCGCCCGCAGTGCTGACCTCGTACTCGAAGGCCTGGCCTCGCCGCACGGACTGTGCCGCGACGGCGTAGAGGCGATCGCCGTTGACCACGCCGCCGTATTGCGCCGACCGGAACGCGTACCCCGGCTGCACGTTCGTAACGTCGAACCCCAGCTCCGCGCCGTCCCATGCGTGCGGTGCGTCGAAGTACGGAACCCAGATCGTCCGCAGGCCCCGGCGATGCGCCTCGGCGTTGAACCGGGTGACGAACGCGGGATCGCCCGTCGAGTCGATGACGTCCTCGCGATGGTAGTAGATGCCATACAGCGCCAGCTGCCGCCAGCGTGCTGCTTCGGCCCGGGAGCGAACCTGGTCGAGGTACCAGTTCGCGGTCTGCGCGCGCGCCGTCCGGTCCGTCGGACTCAGCCACGGCATCGCGACCGCCAGCTGGATCGGTGCCGCGGGCGCCGCGTGCGTGCGCGACAGCGCGGCGGCCGCGGCGTCGAGCCGTTCGGCGTCGGCGAAGAGCTGGTCCAGCAGGCCGGTGAGCTCGGCAACGCCGAATCCGGCGTACATCAAGTCCTTGCCCCGATGCTCGACGGCGGTCACGATGGCGCCGCCGAACAGCCACTGGCCGGTAAACTCCCCGGACTCGTCGACGCGCATCAGGTGTCGTCGCCACTGCTGATCGGTACGCGCGGGATGGTGATACACAAGGACGGCTCGCCGCCACTGCCTGTCAGCGTGCGAGATGGCGTCCACTGGAAGCATCCAACTGCCTCAAGACGGTGAGACGACGGGTTGCCGCGCGGGGAGCACCGAAGTTGGTCCGAATGAATTAACGTGCCCGACCTGCGGTGCACGCGAGGAGGGGCGCACATGCGTCAGGAGTACACGGGGGACGAGACGGCCTCGGAGCGACGTCGGCGTCGACGCCGAGAGCGGCCGAGTTTTCGCGAGCAGTTGCAGGGACTGTCGTGGTGGCAGGTGGCGCTGGTACTGCTGCCTCTGGTGATGATGTTCATCGGCGGAGCGCTCGGCGGGGGTATCGGTGGCGGTGCCGCCGTGGGGAACCTCTCGTTGGCTCGAAAGTCGATGCCTTCGGCCGTCAAGTTTCTGGTGATGGCCTGCGTGTGCGCCGTGGCCTTCACCGTGTTCTTCGTGCTGGAGTACGCCATCAGGTCGGTGTGGGCGCCGACGCCGTATGTGGCGAGTCAGCCGGGAACGGGGTACGCGCCGGTCGTGGTGAACACGCCGGCGACGCCGTCCCCGCTGTCGACGTGCTGGACTCAGACCTGGGCTCCCCGGCCGGTCGCGATGAACAGGCCTGTCGTCATTCATGCCACAGGCGCGGAGGTGAGTTGGCCGGCCTACGCCAACATCACCTGCAATCCGGCCAACGACCTGGCCGCCTACGAGATTCATCGCAGCACGAGGCCGGACTTCACGCCGTCGGCGGCAACGCTGGTGGCGACGGTGAACGCGAATGACACCAGCTTCGTCGACAGGACGGCTCCCGCGACGAGCGATCCGCGCGCGGCTTACTACGTCTACATGGTGGCCGTGCGCACCAGGTCCGGCCAGGTGGTCGCCGGAGCGACTCAGCTCGTGCGATTGCCCGAACCCGGGCAGACCGAGCTCGTGCTTCAGACCGACAAAGCAGCGTCGTTGAGTGCGAAATCCCCGGACACCATCGTCGACCCGAACGGTTACAGCCTGACGGTCAGCCCCGACATCGGCGGCGAGGGCGCCGAGCGCGCGGTCTTCGAGTTCGGGCCGTTGACGGCGCTCCCCCGCGGCGCATTCGTGACCGACGCGCGTCTGAACGTGGCGTGCCATGGCACCAACTCCGCCACGATCTCAGTGTATGGACTGACGCGCACATTCGATGCCTCGGTAGCGACGTGGAACAGCGCGGCGAGCGGCGTCAGGTGGAGGCATCCGGGAGGCGACTACACGACACCTTCCGGGTCCTCCATGGCGGGCTCCAGCGAGCTGAACCCGTGCGACTTCGACGCGACCGCGATCGTGCGCGGCTGGACCGACCTGCGCAGCGCCGAGCACGGGCTGCTGCTCAGGTTCGGCAACGAGTCGTCATCACTCGGATATGGAGCGTACGAAGCCGGAGACACCGGCAACCCGGACGACCGTCCGGCATTGGTCGTCACTTACGAGTGAGGCGCCTGATGTTGCTTGGCATCGAACTGCTCTGCGTCAGACCACTGTGATGATCAGACTACCGTGATGATTAGACCACTGTGATCGGGAAGTCGGAGAAGCCGCGCAGCACCAGCCCGCGCCGCTGCGGCACGCCGCCGAGCGCGAGCTTGGGGAAGCGGGCGAGGAAGGCGGGGAAGAACTCGGCGGACTCCAGCCTGGCCAGCGGCGCGCCGAGGCAGTAGTGCATCCCGCCGCCGAATGACAGGACGATGCTGTCCGGCGACCTGGTGATGTCGAAGGCGTCGGGATCCGGGAACCTGGCCGGATCGCGGTTGGCCGCGCCGAGCAGGCCGATCGCCAGCGTCCCGGCCGGAACGTCGAGCCCGCCGAGGCGCACCGGCTCACCGCTCACCCGGCCGATGATCTGGATCGGGGCGTCGTAGCGCAGCATCTCCTCGACGGCCGACGGGGCGAGAGCCGGGTCGGCGCGCAGCGCGGCCAGCTGGTCCGGGTGTGCCAGCAGCGCCTGCGTGCCATTGGCCAGGTGGTTGACCATCGTGTCGACACCGGCCATGAACAGCAGGATGAGCGTCTGGAGCAGTTCGGTCCCGGTCAGCGTTTCGTCATCGTCGGCGACCGCGACGAGAGCCGAGGCCAAGTCCTCGCGCGGATGCGCCCGGCGTTCGGCGACGAGCGCGGCGAAGTAGTCCGTCAGCCGCCGCGCGCCGTCGTCGGCCGCGTCCATGATCTGCGCGCTCGTCGTCATCTCGACGATCTGCATCATCGCGGTCATCCAGCGCCGCAGCAGCGGCCAGTCCTCACTCGGGACGCCCACGAGCGCGCCGATCACCGAGATCGGGAGGGTCGCGGAGAGGATCTCGTGCAGGTTGACCGCGGAGCCGTCGCCGCCGGCGTCCGCGATCGCGTCCAGTGCGTCGCCGACCAGCCGCACCACGTCCCCGCGCAGCGCCTCCAGCCGGCGGATCGTGAACGTGCCGCCGACCAGCCTGCGCAGCCTCGTGTGGTCGGGCGGGTCGCGGAACAGCAGCGACTCGACCGTCGCGACCTGGCCCGGATGCTCACGCCAGGCGGGATTGACCGCGTCCATCCACTGCGGGCCCTGCGCATGGAACGCCGGGCTTCGGGTCAGCGTGACGCAGTCCTCGTATCCCGTGAGGAAGACCATGCCGGACGGCGCCCGGTGCACGGGGGCGAGCCGCCGCAGCCGGGCGTAGACGGGGTACGGATCGGCGCGCACCGGCGCGGTCGCGAGCGCGGCGACCAGTTCGTCCGCCGTGGCGCCGTCGACCGCGTCGTCCACGGCCGGTGCCGATGAGTCCGAATTGCCCATGCGTCCGCCTCCCGAGCAAGCCATCAGGAGTCTGACAGCTACGGCCGGCGGCCGTCCAGGGGCCTTGATTCGGGCCCGGCCCGGACCTACTGTCTGCCTCAGCAGCCTGACGAACAGCCTGGAGGGGCGTTGCAGACCGGTACGACGCACCCGCAGCCGCGGCGGCCCGAGGCCGGAGAGGTCCTGGCCGAACTGGGGACGCCGCAGGCCCGGGCGAATCCGTATCCGGTCTACGCCCGGCTCCGGGAGATCGAGCCCGTGTACGCCACGCCGGGCGGGCAGGTCTACCTGACCCGGTATCAGGACTGCGTCTCGGTCATCCGGGACTCCTCCTTCCATGCGCAGAACGCCGACTACATGGACCGGGTCCGCCCCGACTGGCGCGAGCATCCCGGGCTGCGGGCGACGACCGAGTCGTTCGTGTTCCGCGATCCGCCGGAGCACACCCGGCTGCGCCGCTGCGTCGCCCCCGCCTTCACCCAGTACCGCGCCGTCGCCATCCAGGACCAGATCGAGCGGCTGACCACCGGCGTCCTGGACGCGATCGAGGAGCAGGGCGCGGACGGCGGTCAGGTCGACCTGCACGAGATCCTGGCCGCCCGCCTGCCGATCGGCGTCGTGGGCCACGTTCTCGGCGTGCCCGAGCCGGACCATCCCACGCTGCGCGGGCCGCTGGAAGGCCTGCGGCTCGCCGTGGACGGGACCACGGGCACGCCCGAGAGCACGGCGATCATCGACGCCGCAGGCACCGCGCTGCTGGACTACTTCGCCGGCCTGGTGGCCGAGCGCCGCCGCGCGCCGAAGCAGGACGTGATCTCGTCCCTCGCGGCGGCCGCCGACGAGGGCGCGCTGACCGAGAACGAGGTGCTGCAAACGCTCACCCTCGTCTTCAGCGCCGCCATCGAGAGCATGGTCGACATGCTGCTCAACGGGCTCGGGCCGCTGCTGAGGCACCCGGACCAAGCGGCGCTGCTGCGCGCGGACCCCTCGCGCGTGTACGCCGCCGTAGAGGAGATGCTGCGCTACGACACGCCGGTGCAGGCGATGGCGCGGATCGCGGGCCGGGACACCGAGATCGGCGGCGTCGCGGTGCCCAAGGACAGCATCGTCCTGATGATGCTCGGCGCGGGAAACCGGGATCCGGATGCGTTCCCCGAGCCGGACGTCTTCGACATCACCAGGCAGCCGGGCAACAGCGTCCTGTCTTTCGGCGGCGGCGTCCACCACTGCCTCGGCGCGCCGCTGGCCCGGCTGGAAGCGGCGGTCTTCCTGCCCGCGCTGCTCGCCCGCTTCCCCCACCTGCGGCTCGACGGCGAACCGGAACGCCGCGGCTTCGTGCTGCGCGGCTTCGCCCGCTTCCCGGTGGCTGTGCGCTAGTGTCCCGCGCCGGAAGCCCGCCGCGGAAATCGGCCCCGCGCGGTTCATCAAACACAGTCCGCCTGGCCGCGTTGCCGCAGTGCCCTCAAACAACCGGGTTTGAGGGCACTGCGGCGCCTTGTTGGCCGGGCACGGACGACCGATTTCTCCCGCGCCGGACTTCCGGCGCGGGACACTAGGCGGTGTGTACCGGACATGACCGCGCAGTCATCCCAGGCTTCTGACACGCCTGCTGGGACATCTGACACGGGGATATCTGACACCGGGACGTCCGGCACTGAGCCATCTGACGCTGAGCCATCTGACACCGCCGCCGATTCGCTGCGCCACAACCGTGACTTCACGCTGCTGTGGACCGGCCAGGCGGTCTCCGAACTCGGGACGCAGATCTCGACGATCGCCTATCCGTTGCTGGTCCTGGCCACGACGGGCTCGGCGGCGCGCGCGGGCCTGGTCGGCGGCGCGAGCCTGATCGGCACGCTGCTGAGCCTGCTGCCCGCCGGAGTGGTCGCCGACCGGCACTCCCGCCGCCGCGTGCTGGTGCTCAGCTCCCTGGTCCAGATGGCCGCGGTCGGCAGCGTGGTGCCCGCCGTGCTCGCGCACCAGGTCGGTCTGGCGCATCTGATGGCGGTCGGGCTGTTGGTCGGCGCGGCGGCGGCGTTCCATCAGGGCGCCAGCCGGGGCGCGATACCGCGCCTGGTCGCGCCGAACCAGCTGCGCACCGCCATGTCGGTCACCCAGGCCCGGGGACAGGCGGCCGCGATGCTCGGCTCCCCCATCGGCGGCGTGCTGTTCAGCCTCGCCCAATCACTCCCGTTCGCCGCCGACAGTCTGTCGTTCGCCGCGATATCCGTCAGCGCGGCGCTGCTGCGCGATCCGCTCGAACCGCTGGACCGCGGCGCGGTCCGCGAGCCGATGCGCACCGCCGTCACCAGGGGTCTGCGATTCGTCTTCGCCCAGCCGTTCCTGCGCGTCACGTCGCTGTGGGGCGCGGCCGTCAACGCCGTCGCGGCCGGCATGATGCTGATGGTGATCGTCATCGCGAAGGCGCACGGCGCGAGCCCGTTCGTGATCGGCGTCATGGTCGCGGTCAACGCCGCGTGCGGGCTGGCCGGCTCGCTGCTCGGCGTCCGGCTGGCCCGCCGCTTCGGCGTGCGGCTCTCGGTACTGACGACCTCGTGGCTGCTGCCCGCGTGCGCGGTCGGCATCGCCTACGCGCCGTGGGTGTGGCTGATCACGGTGCTCGGCGCGCTCACCACGTTCACGATCATGCCGGTCAACGTGTTCTTCATCGTGCGCGCGACCCGCGTCACCCCTGACGCCATGCAGGCGCAGGCCGCCAACGCGCGGCAGCTGATCGTCTCCAGCCTCGCCTGGCTCGCGCCGCCGCTGTCCGGGACGCTGACCGACTCCGTGGGCGTGCGCGACGCGATCCTCACCGCCGCCGCGCTCTACCTGCTGGTCGCGATCTGGTTGCAGGGCAAGACCGAGATGCGCGAGCTCGACGAGTCCTGAGTCACCCGAGTCAGTTCACAGAGGGGTTCCCGCTGTCGCGTCCCTGCCACTGAGTGCCTGTCACCAGGTCACCGGGAGTGTCAGCAGCGGGTGGATCAGCGAGCCCTCGGCGAAGCGGGCCTCCTGCGGCGCGATGCCGAGTTCAAGCTTCGGGAACCGCTCGGCGACCATCGATATCGCGGTGCGCAGCTCCAGACGGGCGAGCGGCGCGCCGGGGCAGAAGTGCGCGCCGAGGCCGAAGCTCAGGTGCGCGTTGGGCTCGCGCCGGATGTCGAAGCGGTGCGGGTCGGCGAAGTGCGACTCGTCGCGGTTCGCGGAGGCCAGCGAGACCTGCACGGCCCGGCCCTTCGGGATCGCGCCGCCGCCGAGTTCCAGGTCCTCGGTGGCGACCCGCAGGAACGCCCCCTCGCTCGGGATGTCGAAGCGCAGGATCTCCTCGACCGCGCCGTCGACGAGCGCCGGATCCTCGCGCAGCGCGTCGAACTGGTCCCGGTGCCGCAGCAGCGTGAACACGCCGCGGGCCAGGAACGAGGCCATGTTCTCCTGCCCGCCGATGAACAGCGCCGCGATCATCTGGATCAGTTCGGGCTCGCTGAGCCTGTCGTCCGCGTCCCGCGCCCTGATCAGCAGATCGACCACGCCGTCGCGCGGCTCGGCGCGCCGCTGCTCGATCATCGCGACCAGGTACGCCAGGAACTCGTGGCCCGCGGCCAGCCGTGCCTCGTCGGTGGCGGGGTCCACCGCGAAGAACACGCCGGTCCAGTTCGCGAAGCGCTGATGGTCCTCGGCCGGGACGTCCATCATCTCGCACACCACCCGGATCGGCAGCACGGTCGCGAAGTCCCGCACCAGGTCCGCGGGCGGCCCCTGCGCCTCGATCCGGTCCAGCAGCTCGCCGACGATGCGGCGCACCATCGGGGTCCAGGCCGGCTGCTGGCTCGGGCTGAACACGCCCTGGATGACCTGCCGGAACCGGGTGTGCTCCGGCGGGTCGTGATTGACCAGCGCGTGCGGGTTGTCGGAGGGGTCCGCCTCGCGCACCATCCGCGGCGCGCCGGGGTACCGCAGGTTCCTGCTGACGCGCCGGTCCCGCAGCAACTGCGCGACGTCGTCGTACCGGACGACCAGGTGCGCCGGGTCGCCGCTGGGCATCGTCACCAGGCCGACCGGGCACTGCCCGCGCCGCCGCTCGTGCTCCCGCGGGCTGGAGCCGAAGCCGTCCGGTTCGAGCGGCAGCGGAAAGGCGGGCGCCGGCTCGACGTCCGCCGCCGCTTGGTCAACCATGATCGACTCCTGACTCGCCGTGCGTGCCTGACTGACTCACCGGGAAGCCGCGCCGAGGGCGGCGGCCAGCGCCGGGCCGTAGTGCTCCACCGAAGCCGACCGCAGCATCTTGCGATGCTCGGCCGGGACGTCGTGGCCGGTGACCGCGCCCGCATACGGCGCCCACTCGGCGGGTTTGTGCTGCGCGGCGGTCGGCTCGTCCGCGGCCGCGAACAGCAGCAGCTCACCGTCGTACCGCGCGCTCGGGCGATACTCGGCGAGCAGCTCCGTGTTGTGCACGAACACCCGCAGCAGGGCCACCAGGTGGGCGTCATCGAGACCTGCGAGGGCGTGGCCGCGCTTGAGCAGCAGTTCCCTGGCCAGATCCTCGTCCAACCCGGGACCGGCCGCGGCGATGTCCCCCGGATCCGTGCCCAGGTTCTCCAGCAGGGAGACCAGGTACTCGTGCCTGGTGGGCGCCAGGCCGGGCCGCTGCGGGTCGTGCGGATAGCAGTCGAGCATGGCCAGCAGGCCGGGCTGCTCACCGGACGACTGGAGCAGGGTGGCCATCTCGTGGGCCACCGCGCCGCCGAAGGACCAGCCGAGCAGGTGCACCCGCCCCTCGGGCCGGTGCGCGCGCACGGTGCGCAGGTAGTCCCGGGCGATCTGCGCGATGCTCTGCGGGAGCGGTCCGGGTGCCTCAAGGCCGGGCGCCTGAAGCGCGTACAGCGGCCGGTCGGGCCCGAGCTGCCGGACGAGCGAGGCGTACTCCCAGCCGACGCCTGCCGCGGGGTGAACGCAGAACAGCGGCTCGCCGCGCCCCGGGGCGAGTTCCAGCAGGGGATCGAAGCTCAGCTCGGTGACGGCGTTCATCCGCCCTTCCCATGCGCCGGTCGTGCGGAACGAGGCGAACATGCGTCCGCCGCCGTGCCGGATCGGGCCGGGCGGCGACAGTACCCTGACGTTGGCACGGGACGTCCTCCGGGTCAAGGGGACGCAGTGCTCTCTGCTCGACGTGGCTTCGCCCCTGCCCGACATGGCTCCGCCCCGGCCGGCGCGGCGCCGCGGTCGGCCGGGGCGGAAAATCGGGGCGTGGGTCAGGCTTCACTCACCGCGGCTCGCCCGCTGGACTTGCCGCGCGACCGGCCGAGCACCTTGTCCAGCGACCAGGTGCCGGGGCCGATGATGGCGACCATCAGGAAGCCCCAGGAGAACAGCGCCGCGAGCTCGCCGCCGTTCTGGATCGGCAGCAGCGCGTGCTTCTGGTGGATGTCGAAGTACGCGAACGCCATCGATCCGGACAGCAGCACCGCGGCCGGCCGCGTCGCCAGGCCGATCAGGACCAGCAGGCCGCACACCAGTTGGATCACCGCCGCGTACCCGCCCGGCCACGAGGTCGGCGAGATGGTCTTGCCGGTGCCGACCGCGCCGCCGAACCAGCCGAACAGCGAGGAGGCGCCGTGGATGGCGATGAGCAGGCCGAGCACGATGCGGTAGAGGTCCGCGAGGTACTGGTTGAGGGAAGAGGGAGTGCGCATCCGAGTTCACCGTCTCCAGGGTGGGTCCGCCGGATGGCCGGCGGACGGCGTGGATCCCGCGTCGCAGTCGGCGCAGCACCCGGACTCCGACGCGTAAGGGATGAGCCCCGGCTTATGCCGGGATCACGGATGAAACGGACTCGCGGGCCAACCGGTTCAGCGTTCTGCGATATCCGGCCCGGCTTTCACGACCTTCACGATGCACACGATTGCACGGCCGAACGCCAGGTGGCCTGCGCGGAAGTTCCCGCGCAGGCCACCTGTATATCTACTAGCTTTTACTCAGCCGACGTTGCCGGCCTCGGCCGTCACGGGTAGGTGGTGACGGTGGACGGGGTGGTGTTGGTCGGAGTCGCCGCGCCCGTGCTGTTGATCACGTGCGAGATCACGCCGACGTTGCCGAGCGAGACGGTGAGCAGGTCGTGGAACTGCACGCCGGCCACGTTCGGCGCCTCGAAGGCGTGGTCGTTGACCACCGCCTTGTTGACGTTGAAGTAGCAGTAGCTACCCATGCCGTACGCCTGGTGCGACGTGACGCCCGGCGCCACCTCGTACGCGGCGAATCCGTTGGTCGAGCCGTTCATCCAGGCCGCCTGGTTCGGCGGGTCGTAGGGGTTCTCGTTCTGGAAGAAGATGGTCTCGCCGCCGTTGCCGTTCCACTGCACCTCGTAGTTCTGGTAATGCTCGACGAACAGGCCGGTCGCCAGGACGTTGTTGCCGTTGACGACCATGCCGTGCGCCGCGGTGTTGGTGGTCCAGCCGACGGTGCCCGCGTTGCCGTGGTCGGCGCGCCAGGCCCAGATGTCGTTGATCAGGGTGTTGTTCGCGTTGACGATCAGGCTGTTGGTGGCCTGGCCGGCGATGTCGCCGCCGATCCGGAAGAACACGTCCTGGATCGAGTCGGGGTTGCTCGCGTGGCTCACGGTCGAGCCCTGCGTCCCGACGGTCAGCAGCGAGTTGGAGTTGGTGGTGCCGGCGTCCAGCAGCAGGCCGTTGAGGCGCACGCCGTCGACGTCGGCCACGTGGATCGTGTCGACGCCGTTGATCGGGATCAGGGTCGGCATGCCGATGCCCATGATCACGGTGTTGGCGTTGTTGACCTGGAGCGTCTGGTCGATGTTGTAAACGCCCGGGGTGAAGAACAGGTTGCAGCCCTGCGCCAGCGCCGCGTTCATCTGCGCCGCGGTGTTGGACGGGGTCACCACGAAGAAGTTGCTCATCGGCACCGAGGTGCCCGGGGTCGCGCCGTTGGCCCAGCTCGCGCCCGAGGCGTTGGTGCGCAGCGAGGGCAGGAACACGTGGTAGTTGCCGGAGGAGTCGACGTACAGGTAAGGCACGTCGCGCGAGACCGGCGTGGTGGCCAGCGTGGTCATCGGCGGGGTCGGGAAGCTCTGCGCCGGGGCGCCGGCCACACCCGAGAACACCATGTTCCAGACCGAGCCGCTCCAGCTGCCGAAGTTGCTGTCCTGCGAGTACCACTGCTGCTGCGAGACGGTCGAGACCTGGCCGGTGACCTTGGTGTCGGCGATGTAGCCGCCGCTGGCGTAGCCGTAGCTGGCCGGGTAGACCTCAAGGCCGCCGTTGACCTGGACCCGGCGGAACGGACCGGCCTGGGCCACGGCCCAGCGGTCGTTGCCGGCCGACGGGTTGATGGTCAGGTTCTCCGCGGAGCGCCAGAAGTTCTGGGTGGCGTTGCCGGTGCCGTCGAACGCGTCCACGGTCACGTCGCCGTTGATGGTGACGTCACCGGGGTTCTGGCCGAGGCCCTGGACCGAGGTGTAGTAGCCGACGTTGTCCTCGACGCTGTAGGTGCCCGGCTTGTACAGCTCGGCGTAGCGCTGGGTGCCGAACTGGTTGACCTTCTGCGTGTTGAACACCGAGTCCAGGGAGGCCTGGATGCTCGCGCTCGTCATGCTCGGGTCGAAGATGTACACGTTCGGGCCGAAGTTCGGCTGGTTCGACTGGCCGGTGCAGCCGGTCGGCGGACCGGTCGGCGAGGACGACGGCGAAGCCGACGGTGACGGCGACGCGGACGCCGAGGCGGAGGCGGACGGGGATGGTGACGGGCTGCCGCCGGTGCCGCTGCCTTCGTAGACCTGGAATTCCCAGATCGAGTAGCCGTACTGGGTGGCGCGGGCGGTGCCGTACATGCGGATGTAGCGTCCGCTGCCGGTCACGTTGAGCGTCTGCGTGCCGCCGGTGCCGGTGGTGGTGGAGTAGATCGACGTCCAGTTCGTGGCGTCATTCGACGTCTGGATCTGGAACGCGGTCGCGTACGCGGTTTCCCACATGATCACGACTTGGCAGATCGATTGGGTTGAGCCGAGGTCGACCTGGAGCCACTGCGGGTCGCTGAACGCCGAGGACCAGCGGGTGGTGGTGCTGCCGTCGGTCGCGGCGGTGGCGGGGGTGCCGGCGTTCTCGGTGGAGGAGGCGGTGGTCGGCTGGCCCAGGGCGGCGTTGGCGGTGCTACAGCCGGTGCCGGAGCTGATGGTGCCGTAGACCTGGAACTCCCAGAGCGAGTAACCGTACTGGGTTGCCCGCGCGGTGCCGTACATGCGCACGTAACGGCCGCTGCCGGTGATGTTCAGAGTCTGCGTTCCACCGGTACCCGTGGTGGTCGAGTAGATCGAGGTCCAGGTGGTGTTGTCGTTGGAGGTCTGGATCTGGAACGCGGTGGCGTAGGCGGCCTCCCACTGGAGGATGACCTGACTGATCGACGCGGTCGATCCAAGATCGACCTCAAGCCACTGCGGGTCCGAAAACGCAGAGGACCAACGAGTACCAGTGTTCCCATCCGTCGCATTCGACGCCGGGAACGTCGCGTTCTCCAGCGACGAGGCGGTGGTCGGCTTGCCTTGGGAGAGCAGAGTGGGTGCGGCGTGCGCCGCCGTGCTGGACGCGATGAGCGCGTACGCAGCGAGGCCGAGTGCCACGACCACGGCCGTGGTCGCACGCGCCCAGCGAGGTAGGAATCTCCGAAGCGATAACACGTCGGAGGAGCTTGCCTTCATTGGCATCTCCAGCTTGACCGGAAAGGGTGGGTAACTCATCGGAGAGCGCTCTCCAAGATGGGATGGTCGCGCTTGGGTTTCAGACGTGTCAAGGGTTTCGAAAGCCTCAAGTGTTGCGGAACCGGTCCGCCCCAGCTCACGTCCTTGGCCCGCTCGGAGAGCGGTCTCCCATGATCTTGGGTCAGGTCTCCGCGACGGTGATCTCCGCTCTTCGAACTCGGCCGGGGCTTCTTGCGCGGCTGTGGGCTCGTCCGCCGCTGTGCGATGGACGAGCCTGCCGCCGCAGCCCCGGCCAGGCTCGAAGAGCCGTGGGCTCGCGGACAAGTGAGCGTGACGGAGGCCGCGAAAGGGGATTCGCGACCTCCGTCACATCACAGATGTGTCAGATGGTTGGTGTCAACTGACTCGGTGCCAGCCGAACCCGGTGCCAGCCGAACAGCGTGAGCTGACTCGGTGCCAGCCGGGCGATGCCGGCGGACGGATCAGCTTCCGTAGACCTGGAATTCCCAGATCGAGTAGCCGTACTGGGTGGCGCGAGCGGTGCCGTACATGCGGATGTAGCGTCCGCTGCCGGTGACGTTCAGCGTCTGCGTGCCGCCGGCGCCGCTCGTGGTGGAGAAGATCGACGTCCAGTTCGTGGCGTCGTTCGACGTCTGGATCTGGAACGCCGTGGCGTACGCGGCCTCCCACTGGATGACGACCTTGCAGATGGAGTGCGTGGCGCCAAGGTCCACTTGCAGCCACTGCGGGTCGCTGAAGCCGGAGGACCAGCGGGTGCCGGTGTTGCCGTCCACCGCCGCTCCGGCCGTGAAGGTGGCGTTCTCCAGCGACGAGGCCGTCGCCGGCTGGTTCAGCGCGAGGTTGGTCGTGCCGCAGCTGGGCGCGGCGCCCGTGCCGTAGACCTGGAATTCCCAGATCGAGTAGCCGTACTGCGTGTTACGCGCCGTGCCGTACATGCGGATGTAGCGTCCGGACCCTGAAACGCTCAGCGTCTGGGTGCCGCCCGGCCCGGTGGTGGTGGAGTAGATCGACGTCCAGTTGGTCGCGTCGTTGGAGACCTGGATCTGGAAGGCCTTGGCCGACGCGGTCTCCCACTGGATCGTGACCTGGCAGATGGTCTGCACCGAGCCGAGGTCCACTTGCAGCCATTGTGGATCGCTGAACGCCGAGGACCAGCGGGTGGTGGTGCTGCCGTCGGTCGCGGCGCCGGCGGGGGTTCCGGCGTTCTCGGTGGAGGAGGCGGTGGTCGGCTGGCTGAGCGCCAGGTTCGTGGCCGTGTTGCAGGTGCCGCCGCCTGTGCCGTTGACCGTCCAGGTGAACGAGGTGGATCCGGAGGCTCCCGTGGTGTCGGTCGCCGTCACCGAGACGTTCGAGGTGCCGGCCGCGGACGGGGTGCCGGAGATCAGGCCGGTCGAGGAGTTGATCGACAGACCGGCGGGCAGGCCCGAGGCGCTGTAGGTCAGCGTCTGGCCGGAGGCCGAGTCGGAGGCCGAGATCTGCACGCTGGCCGCGGTGCCCTGGGTGGAGGTCTGGTTGCCCGGGTTGGCGACCGAGACGGTGTTGCCGGTGGTGCCGCCCGCCGGTCCGGTCCAGATCTGCTGGGCCGAGCCGGTGCAGGTCTCGATGTCCAGACGCGTCGCCGCGTTGCCGCCGGGATCGGTCAGGCAGAGGTTGGAGTTGGGATTGACGAACTCACCGTTGGCCTGGTGTGTCCAGCCCTGCGCGTTGGTGCCGTTGCACGGGTACCAGTCGACGTTCGTGCCGCTGGTCGTGCCGGCCGCGGACACGTCGAGGCAGCCGCCCTGGACGCGCACGGTGTTGTCGGAGTACGTCGACCAGGTCTGGCCGGCGCTGCCGTTGCAGGCGCTCACGAAGAACGGGTTGCCCTCGGTGTTCAGCGAGTTCTGGTTCGTCAGGCACTGGCTGTTGATGCCCTTGACGTTGCCGGTCGCCGTGGCCGTGCCGGTCGGCGTGGAGTTGCCGCCCTTCTCGTACACGGCCACCCACGCCGCGCTCATGAACCCGCCGGACGTGGTGGCGGACGTCGGAGTGGTGGTGCCGGAGATGCCGTCGGGGTAGTTGCCGCCCATCGCCAGGTCCCAGATGATGAAGAACCCGTGGTCGATGGCGGACTGCCAGGCGGCGGTGCCGACCGAGGCCTCGGTGATCGTGCTCTCGGTGACGCCGTCCATCTGGAACAGCAGCTGCTCGGCGGCGGTGTTGGTCCGGTCGATGATCACCGAGTAGGTGTGGTAGCCGGTCTGACAGGTCGACGCGGTGTTCGGGCACGCGATCAGCGCGTGGCCGGGGCTGTTGGCGGAGTCGTGGAGGGTCTGCGACGCCTCGTTCAGCGCGTTGACGTCCTCCATCATGTCGATCTCGCCGGACTGCGGCCAGCCGCCGCCGGACCGCATCGGCGAGCCCAGCGCCCAGAACGCCGGCCAGTAGCCGAGGCCGCCGGACGGGTTGGGCTGCTGGATCGACGCGCTCATCTCCAGCTCGCCGCCGGGCGGCGCCTGGAAGTCGTCGCGGGTGCTCTCGATGCGGGCCGAGGTCCAGGTGCCGCCGTTGTTGAGGGCCTTGAGCACCAGGTGGCCGTTGCCGTCGAGGTAGACGTTGTTGGTGGAGCTGGTGGTGTTCTCCTTCTCACCGGTGCCGAAGCCGGAGCCGATGTCGTAGAACCAGTTGGCGGACGAGGGCGCGGAGCCCGCCGCTCCGGCGAAGTCGTCGCTGAACACGGTGTTCCAGCCGGCCGGGGCGGGCGGGGGTGTGTCGGCCAGCGCCGCGGGGGCCGAGGTCAGCGAGATGACCGCGGCTCCGGTGGTGGTTCCGGCGATCAGAGCCATGGTCGTGACGACCGAGCGGCGCCGCAGCGCGCCCGGGTTGCGTCCGGCGCGTCGGCCGATACGCGGTAACGCGAACATATTGCTTTCCCTCCAGCGCGAAGCGCGCTTTCACGGCCCGGCGGCGGGCGGGATGCGTCGCGGCAAGGCGATGCCGCGGCGCGACCGCTCACCGGAGCCGGTCGTCGTCGTTGACAGTGCGGGAGAGCGCTCTCCAACCAGCAGATGTGTACGGCGTCGTTACACAACTGTCAAGGTTTCGTGGCCGGCTTGCGCTGAACCGGCCATCGTGCTGCGACGTTACGAGCCGCCCGGGATGTCCGTATTCGAGGAAACTATCGGCTTCATGCCTGTTCGCTCACGGCGAACGATGGCCGAGGCATGCAAGCCTGTAATCATGTAATCATCGAAACATGGCTACTCAAGAGAGCACCACCGCTACCCTGCGCGGCTGGTTCGCCGGCCGGCTGCCCCAGGATCTGTTCGACGGCCCGCCCGAGGTGATCGTCGATCGCGAGGAGATCACCGTCATCGGGCGCATCCCCGAGCCGGAGACCGTGGAAGGCGCGTCGGAGGCGGAGAAGGCCGCGGCGGTCGCCGGGCGGATCAAGGAGTTCCGCGAGCGCACCCGCTCGGCGCGCATCGCGGTCGCCCGCGAGGCGGAGCACGAGTTCCGCAAGAAGGTGTCGTGGTGGGTGCGCTGCGGCCAGACCACGGAGCAGTTCACCACGCTGTCCGTACCCGTGATGACCCGGCTGAAGCAGTCGGACCGCCAACTGCTGGACACGCTCGTGGACGCCGGCGTCGCGCGCAGCCGCAGCGACGCGCTGGCGTGGTGCGTGCGGCAGATCAACCAGCGCGCCGAAACCTGGCTCGGCGACCTGCGCGACGCCATGCGGAAGGTGGAGGAGGTCCGCGACGCCGGGCCGAACCTCGACTGATGCGGCGGGGCTTGTGATCCTCTTCGAACCTGGCCGTGGTCAGGCGGCGCAGGGTCGGCCGTCGCACGGCGGCGCACGAGCCTACAGCCGCCTACAAGGCCACGGCCAAGTTCGAAGAGCCGCTTGTGACCGGACCCGTGGCCGGGCCCGTGACCAGGCCGCGTGACTGACTGAGCATCGCCTGACACCCTGACACCATCGAATCGCCCCCGCCAGAACCGTGCATGCCGCGCGCGGCGTCACAGTGTCCGTAATGGGGTGGGTGCGTGAAGGGCAGGGGGCGGCAGCGGTGGCTTGGAGTTGGACGCGCGCGATCGGCGCGTGTCTGGTAGTGGCGCAGCTCACGGCGTGTACCTCGTCGATCGACCGCCATGTGTCTGTGTCCGCGACCCACGCCCGGCGACCGCGTACGGCCGTCGGCTTTGACGTCGCCGCAGAGAACGCCAAGCCGGGCACGACGGGTTGGGCCATCGCCCCGTCTGCGATCGGGCCGCAGAACGCGATCCAGGGCTATGCGGACCAGATCTCGGTGCCGTCCGGCGGGACCTTCCGGCTCTTCGTCTCCACGACCGCGCCCCGGTTCTCCGCGACCGCGTACCGGATGGGGTACTACGGCGGAATCGGGGCGCGAGAGGTGTGGCAGTCGCTCCCCGTCGACGGCGTGCTCCAGACCGCGCAGACCTTCATAAAAGCCACGAACACCGTTGAATGCGATTGGCAGCCTTCGCTGACCGTCACCACGACCGGCTGGCCCGAGGGCGACTATCTGATCAAGCTCATCGCGCTCAACGGCCGGGGCCAGCGCTACGTCCCGATCACCGTGCGGTCCACGAAGACCGCGGGCCGCATCGTCCTCGTCGCGGGCGTCACGACATGGCAGGCGTACAACGGCTGGGGCGGCTACTCGCTCTACGGCGGGCCGCAGGGGCACGGCGAGCGGTCGCGGGCGGTCTCCTTCGACCGGCCGTACCTCGACTACGGCCCGAAGTCCGGCGCCGGGCTCTACCTGCCCTTCGATCAGGGGCTTGTCATGTTCGCCGAGCAGCACGCGCTGCCGGTGGCCTACGAGACGGACCTCGAACTGGAGACCCGCCCCGAACTGTTCGCCGGCGCCTCGCTGTCGCAGGCTCCGGCCGCGATCGTGTCCGACGCGCACGACGAGTACTACTCGGCGCAGATGCGCGACACGCTCACCGTCGCCCGCGACTCCGGCGTCAACCTCGCCTTCCTCGGCGCGAACTCCGTCTACCGGCACATGCGCTGGGCGCCGACCCAGCTCGGCGACGATCGCTTGGTCATCTGCTACAAGGAGGCGACGACCGACCCGGTCTACAGGATCGACCAGACGCAGACCACGCAGAACTGGCGCGACGCGCCGGATCCCCGCCCCGAGAACGCGCTGACCGGCTCCTACTACCAGTGCAATCCGGGCCGCGCCGCGTACGTCGTGTACGACCCCGGAAACTGGATCTTCGCCGGGACCGGCGTCACGAAGGGTTCTTCATTCCCGGGGCTGGTCTGGCCGGAGTACGACCGCGTCGTGGACCTCCCCACCACCCCGCACCCGATCGAGGTGCTCAGCCACTCGCCGCTCACCTGCGCGGGCCACGCCTCGTACCAGGAGTCCGCGTACTACACGACGAGCTCGGGCGCCGGCGTGTTCGACGCCGGGACGATGCAGTGGGTGTGCGCGCTCGAAGCGCAGTACTGCAACCAGCTCCCGGTGACACCGGCGGGGGAGGCCTTCGTCAGGCAGGTCACGCTCAACCTTCTGCGAACCTTCGCGCAGGGCCCGGCCGGCGTGACGCATCCGGCGGTCGACAACACCGTGGCGGACAACGTGCCGACCGGGCCCGGACTGGGTCTTGACTAGCCCCATCCTCCGCACGTCACCCGGGCGCGATATATAGACCGGGACAATCCGGGCTCATCATCGAGCATTGGCCTTACTCGGCACTGGGAAGTACCTGATACTCCCGGGTTGTCCTGCACTCGTTCAAGCGACGTGCGGAGGATGGGACTGGTGTCCCCCTAGTCCCGAGCGATATCGGGGAACCCTGACACGAGCAGGTCGGCCACTTTGTCGGCGGGAATCGGCCGGGCGTAGTAGAAGCCCTGGCCGTGGTCCGCGCCGAGCTCGCGCAGCTTGTCGGCCTGCGCCGCGGTCTCCACGCCCTCAGCGGTCAGCGTCATGCCGCAGGCGCGCGCCAGGGTGATCAGGCCGCTGACGATCGGCTCCTCGGACGCCTCCTGCCCGCCCTCGCCCGGGTCGGGAATGAGGCCCTTGACGAACGAGCCGTCGATCTTGAGGCTGTGCGCGGGCAGCCTGCGCAGGTAGGAGAGGTTCGAGTAGCCGGTGCCGAAGTCGTCGATCGCGATGCGCACGCCGAGACCGGAGAGCAGGCGGAGCCGTTCCACCGCCGGGCGGCCGCTCTCGCCGGTGTCCATCACCGCGCTCTCGGTGATCTCCAGCTGGAGGCGCGCCGCGGGCAGGCCGAACTCGGCCAGCGTGTCGCGCACCTCGTGTACGAGTCCCGGGTCGCGCACCTGGCGCACGGCGACGTTGACCGAGACCACCACCGGCGAGCCGTCCTCGGACCGCGGCCAGGTCGCGGCGTCCGCCACGGCGCGGCGCAGCACCCAGCGGCCCAGCGCCACGATCGTGCCGGTCTCCTCGGCCAGCGGCACGAACTGGCCGGGGCCGAGCAGGCCGCGCTGCGGGTGGTTCCAGCGCACCAGCGCCTCCAGCGCGCGGATGCGCTGACTGTTCATGCAGACGATGGGCTGGTATTCGAGGAAGAGCTCGCCGCGCTCCAGCGCCGCGGGCAGCGCCTGGGACAGCGAGTAGCGGGCCACCTGCCGGGCGTTGCGCTGCGGGTCGAAGAGCGCCCACTGGTCACGCCCGCCCGACTTCGCCCAATACAGCGTGATGTCCGCGGCGCGCAGCAGTTCGCTGGGGCGGGCGCCGACGGCGGAGCGCTCGACGATGCCGGCGCTCGCGGTCACGGTCAGCTCGCGTCCGTCGAGCACCAGCGGCCCGCGGATCGCGTCCAGCGCCCGCTCGACGACCTCGATCGCGGTGCCTGGACCGTCGGTGTCCGAGAGCAGGATGACGAACTCGTCGCCGCCGAGCCGGCCCACCGGATAGCCGTACGGGTCGGCGGCCTCGCGGATCCGCGCGGCGACCTCGACCAGCAACTGGTCGCCCGCGTCGTGGCCCAGCGTGTCGTTGACGGCCTTGAACCCGTCGATGTCCAGGAAGCACACCGCGACGCGCCGCTCCTCGCCGGCCCTGGCCTCGGTGGCCCAGTTCTCCGCGACGGCGCCGTCCAGGATCGCCGTGAGCTCTTCGAGCAGCTTGGTGCGGTTGGGCAGGCCGGTGAGCGGATCGTGCGTGGCCTGATAACGCAGCCGCTCGGTCATCCGGCGCCGTTCGGTCACGTCCTCGAACAGCGCGATCATCAGCGCGGTGCGGCCATTGTCGCCGATGATGCTGCTCGCCCGCATCCGGGCCCAGATGTCTCGGCCGTCCAGACCGGGGAACAGCTTCTCGCCGGTCATCTGCCGGCGCTGCCCGGCCAGCAGCGCGTCGTACTGCTCCCAGTACCCGGGCGGGTCGGTGGGCAGCCGCAGCGAGCGGATCTCCATGCCGCGCACGCTGCGCGGGTCCCGGCCGAGCATGCGCGCCAGTGGCTCGTTGATCTCCAGGATGCGGCCCGCGCCGTCCGCGATCCCGATGCCCAGCGGGGCGCTGCGGAACACGGCGCGGAACCGCGCCTCGCTCGTGCGGTGGGCGTCGAGTACTGCGATGCGGATCGCTTCCTGCTCGCCGCGGGTACGCTCCCGCAGCGCGTCGGCGTAGCCCGCCGCGAGCCCCGCGCACAGCGCGGTGCGCACGGCCGCGCCGACCCCGGCGGGCAGATGCTCGGACAGGACGGTGATCGACGCGGCGAGCGATTCAGGCTGCGTATAGTGCGAGTCGACCAGCGCGGTGCCCACCGCGGTCCCGGCCTTGCGCGCGGTCACGGGGTCGACCAGCGCGTCGGCCACCCAGTCCGCGAGCAGCGCGACCATGGCCCTGGTCTCCGCCGCGTTCATCGGCGACGAACTCGCGGCGGACAGCGCCGCGGCCCAGGCCGCCGACAGGCCCCCGGCTATCCCGCTGACGTCGCTCATTCGTCGCGCCGCCCCACGGCGGCGTAACCGGAGTACCGCGTCACGTCCCCGCCGAGCGGGTCGGGCAGCGGGTTCGGCGTCTCGGCCCGCCACAGGATGAAGTCGACCAGGCCTGGGGGCACGAGTTCGTACCCCTGCATCAGATCCATGATCTCCGCGTGGCTGCGGAAGGTCATCGGGGCGCTGGAGCGGCTGTAGACCTCTTGCAGGTTCCGGATCTGCTCGGGCAGGTAGTCCCGGGTGCCGTGGCTGACCGCCAGGTACGATCCGGGCGCGGTCGCCTCCCGGTAGGCGGCGACCACGCCGGCCGGGTCGTCCGAGTCGGGAACGAAGTGCAGCACCGCGCACATCAGCACCGCCGTCGGGCGGCTCAGGTCCAGGAAGCCGTCGAGCGCCGGGTCGGTCAGGACCGCGCCGGCGTCGCGCATGTCGGCGTGCACGATCCTGGCGTTGGGCGTGTCCTTGAGCAGCAGCTTGCTGTGCGCCACGGCGACCGGGTCGCTGTCCACGTACGCGATGCGCGCCCGCGGGTTGAGCGCGGAGACGATCTCGTGCACGTTCCCCGCGGTGGGGATCCCGGAGCCCAGGTCGAGGAACTGGTCGACGCCCTGCTCGACCAGGAACGTGACGCAGCGCCTCAGGAACGCCCGCAGGCCGCGGGCGATCTGCGGCAGCTCCGGCCACGCGCCCAGAGCCTTCTCGGCCAGTTCGCGGTCGGCGGCGAAGTTGTGCGAGCCGCCGAGGTAGTAGTCGTACATCCGGGCCGGGGCCGGACGCTCCAGATCGATATCGTCCGGCGCCCAGGCGGGACGGTGCGACACGGTGCTGACCTCTCTCGCAGACGCGCCGCAGCCGTTCCGAGGTGGTCGGCGGCGACCCGGAGAGGGAGCATACGACGACGGGACACTCTGATATAAGACCCCGTTGGCGAATGCACGCCAAATACGGGTCTGCGCAGCGCGAACGGCCGGCGTGTCGTGAAACAACCGACCTTACTGAACGTAAAACGCCGGGCACGGCAGGTTTCCGGCGCACGTCGGCCAACCCTCCGGGCGCCGTGCGCACGTGTGTACGAGCATTCCGATCCGACTGAGTGGACGTCAGTTCGGTTCAGTTCGCGCTGCCCGGTACCGCGCCGTCGATCACCGACTGCACCAGCTCGGCGGCGTAAGGATCGTCGCTGGTGACCTCCAGGAGCTGGAGGGTGATCATCGTGTTGACCAGCAGGCCGGCCGCCACGAAGTCGCGCGCCTGCTCCGGGGTTGCTCCAGTCAGCTCCCTGACCAGACGGTAGGTCCGCACCAGGCAGTTGCGCACCGCGGGCCCGAACTGCGGGTCGAAGGCCATGGTGTAGCCGTGCTGGATCAGCTTGAGCATGTTGGGGTCGGGGACCAGTTGCCCGATGTAGATCTGTTGCAGCGCCGCGAGCGGCGAGACCGAGGCGTCACGCTGCGCGACGGCGTCGCGGAACATGGCCTCGATCCGGTCGACGACATAGGTGTGCGCGGCGATGAAGAGGGCATGCTTCCCGCCGAACATGCGCACGACATAAGGCTGCGATACTCCGGCGAGTCTGGCAATCTGGTCGGTGGTCGCACCGGAGTACCCGTACTCGGCGAAGGCTTTGACCGCGGCGTCCAGGATCTGCTGCTGTCTCTGCTGTGCGGGCATCCGCCGCTGGGGCCCGCTGGCTGTCGGTTCGGCCATGGTTGACATGTTATCATCAGATATCATAATAGCCTTAGTTATCATTAGATGATGCTAAGGATGTATTGAGCCAATGGCCTCCACCAGTACGGCCCCAGTCAGCTCAACTTCCACGATGAGGCCGCCGTTAGCGGCGGCGATCGTGGTGACCGCGATCCCCCTCTTCATGGCGACCCTGGACAACCTGGTCGTCGTGTTCGCGCTTCCCGTGATCAAGTCGCATCTCGGCGGCTCGGCGGAAGCGATGCAGTGGGTCGTCAATGCGTTCACACTCTCGTACACCGCGCTACTGCTGACGTTTGCCGCTCTCGGCGACAGGTTCGGCCGGCGACGACTCTTCGCGATCGGCATCGCCCTGTTCACGGTGGCGTCGATCATGTCGGCCCTCGCGTCCAGCACGGCCATGCTCATCACCGCCCGAGTCATCCAGGGCGCCGGCGCGGCCGCGATCGTGCCGCTTTCGCTCACCCTGCTCGGCGCCGCGGTGCCGCCCAAGATGCGTGACGTGGCGATCGGGCTCTGGGGCGGTGTCAACGGTCTGGGCGTCGCGGTCGGCCCGGTGGTCAGCGGCGCCGTGGTGCAGGGCCTGGCCTGGCAGTGGATCTTCTGGATCAACGTGCCGCTCGGCGTGGCCGTGCTGCCGATCATGTGGAGGACGCTGCGCGAGTCGCACGGCTCCGAGCGCACGCTCGACCCGATCGGGCTGGTGCTCTCCGCCACCGGCATATTCGCGCTGACCTGGGGGATCACCCGCAGCGACTCGCACGGCTGGAGCTCCGGGCAGACGCTGGGCATGATGATCGCCGGGGTCGTGCTGATCGTGGCCTTCCTGCTCTGGCAGGCCAGGACCCGCACGCCGATGATGCCGCTGCGGCTGTTCCGCATCCGCGCGTTCGCCTTCCTGAACCTGGCCGCGCTCACCTGGACCTTCGGCGTGTTCGGCTCGGTGTTCCTGCTCGCCCAGTTCTTCCCGGACGTCCAGGGCTTCGGCCCGCTCGCCGCCGGCGTCCGCGCGATGCCGTGGACGATGCTCCCGATGGTCACGGCGCCGGTGTTCACCTTCCTGATCGGCAAGCTCGGCGCCAAGCTGATCGTCTCCTCCGGCTTGGCGATGCAGGCGATCGCACTGGCCTGGCTCGCGCTCGTGACGGGCGTGCACGTCCCGTACACCACGCTGCTGCCCTCGTTCCTGCTCGGCGGCGCCGGTCTCGGCATGAGCCTGGCGCCGATGGCCACCGTCGTGCTCTCCAGCACGCCGGAGGGCGACCACGGCAAGGCCTCCGGAATCAACAACACGGTCCGGGAACTCGGCATCGCCCTCGGCATCGCCGTGCTGGCCGCCGTGTTCGCCGCGAAGGGCGGCTACGGCTCGCCCCAGACCTTCGTCAACGGCCTCGTGCCCGCGCTGTGGGTCGGCGCGGCCGTCCTCGCCGTCGGCACGATGTTCGCGCTGCGCCTGCCCGGCCCGACGGGCGCCCCCGCCTTCCCCGCCCGCGCGGCGAAGAAGGCCGCCGAGAAGGCTGCCACCGCAGGGAAGGTAGTGGATTCGGCGGTTCGTTAGGCGCATCATGGCTCACGCCGCGGCGCCAGGGGAGGGTGCCGCGGCGTGAGTCCGATCGGCCGATGAGACGTGGGTTCGGTTGGTCATGACAATGCCTACCTGTCAGGTAATGACCGTTTTAACCTGCTTCGAACTGGAGTTCCACGGGAGGAAGCTATGTCCCACATCGGCCTGGTCACCCCGCCCTACACAGGGCATGTCGCACCCATGGTCACCCTCGGCCGCGAGCTACAGCGCCGCGGACACCGAGCCTCGGTGATTTCGACTCCTGACGTGCGGGAGGAGGTGCTCAGGGGCGAAGTGGAGTTCATCTCGGTCGGCGCTGAGGACTTCCCGCCCGGCGCGCTGAAGGCGTTCACGGACAAGCAGGGCAAGCTGACCGGGACGCGCGCGATCCGGTTCATCATCAAGGACATGGCGAAGATCGCCATGATGCACTCGCGTGAACTGCCGGACGCGGTGACCCGCAACGGCGTGGACGCCCTGGTGGTCGACCAGATCCAGCCGATCGGTGCCGCGGTCGCGCTGCGGTACGACCTGCCGTACGTCAACATATGCAGCCTGCTGCCGCTGAACACCGAGCTCGGCATCCCGCCGTGGACCATGTACTGGCCCTACGAGGAGACGAACCAGGCGCGGGTCAAGAACAAGATCGCCTACCGGGTCCGGTACATGCTGGAGATGCCGATCACCAAGGCGGCCAACCCGACCCGGGTCAAGTGGGGCCTGCCGGCGGTGACCGCGGACGGCTCGTTCTCCGACCTCGCGCAGATCGTGCAGATTCCGGAGGCCTTCGACTTCCCGCGCAAGGAAGCGCCCGAAGTCATGCACTACACCGGCCCGCTGCACGAGTACGACGGCACCGACTCCGTCCCGTTCCCGTGGGACGAACTGGACGGCAGGCCGCTGATCTACGCGACGATGGGCACGCTGGTCAACCGCAAGGAGAGCGTGTTCCGCGCCTTCGCCGAGGCCTGCGTCGGCATCAACGCGCAGCTGGTGATCTCCCTGGGCAACCGGGGCGCGAAGATCCCGACGGGCTTCGCCGGAAATCCGATCGTGGTGGACTACGCCCCGCAGCTCGAACTGCTCAAGCGGGCCTCGCTGTACATCGGTCCCGGCGGGATGAACAGCCTGATGCACTCGCTGGGAAGCGGCGTGCCGATGGTGCTCATCCCGGTGACCTTCGACAACCCCGGCGTCGCCGCGCGGGCCAAGTACCACGGCGTCGGCGAGTACCTGCCGGTCAACAAGCTCACCGCCGCCAGGCTGCGCACGAAGATCGAGACCGTCCTGGGGAACCCGGCGTACCGCGACAACGCGGCCCGGATCCAGGACGCGATCAGGGGCGTGGACGCGGTGGGCCGCGCGGCGGACATCGTCGAGCAGGCCTTCCGCACCCGCCGGCCGGTCCTTCGGCCGACGCCGGACGAGGCGCCGGGCCAGTGAGGTCCGGGTTCCGCGTCCCGTCCTTACCCATGGGGCGGGACGCGGAACCCGGCCGTGTTCGAGAACTGAATCCCGGCCGGGAGCGTACACGCCCCCGGCTTCCGGGTAAGTCATGCAATCGAGGGAGGACGTATGGCTTTCGTCACCGGAAACATGAGATAATTTCAGAGTACTGAGTGCCTCGGTTAACCCGGGCGCACCACCACTCGCCTGCGACCTGCCGGCGAGACCGGCCGAATCCAGCAGGCAGCCGGTGCGGCGGCCGAACGGCAGCATTCTCGGCATTGCAACGGGGGTAAGGCGTTGCCTTAGGTGTCCGATTTGCCTAGTTAGTACCCTCGCTCAGTGTTCTAAGCCTGGTATTGCAATGAGGAGGATGCTATGTCGCACATTGGTCTTGTCACGCCCCCATACGTGGGCCATGTCAATACGATGATCGTCATCGGTCGTGAGCTGCGCCGCCGTGGTCACCGCGCCACGGTGATTTCGACCCTTGACACTCAGGAGGAGGTACTGCGCAACAACCTGGAATTCCTGCCCGTCGGCGCCGAGGAGTATCCGCTCGGCGCGCTGGAACGGTTCACCGACGTACAGGGCAAGCTGACCGGGACCCGCGCGATCCGGTTCATCATCAAGGACTTCGCGCGACTCGCGTCGGTGCACTCGCGCGAACTGACCGACCTGGTGACCCGCAACGGCATCGAGGCTCTGGTGGTCGACCAGATCCAGCCGATCGGTGCCGCGGTCGCGCTGCGGTACGACCTGCCGTACGTCAACGTGTGCAGTCTGCTGCCGCTCAACAGCGACCCGGACGTCCCGCCGTGGACGATGGCCTGGCCCTACCAGGACTCGAACCAGGCGAGGGTGAAGAACAAGATCGCCTACCGCGTCAGGTACCTGATGGAGAAGCCGATCACCAAGGTGGCCAACCCCACCCGGGTCGCCTGGGGCCTGCCCGCGGTCACCGCCGACGGCTCGTTCTCCACGCTCGCGCAGATCGCCCAGATTCCCGAGTTCTTCGACTTCCCCCGCACGCAGATGCCGGAGAGCTTCCATTACGCCGGTCCGCTGCACGACTACGAGAGCGCCAGCCCCGTGCAGTTCCCCTGGGAGCGCCTCGACGGCAGGCCCCTGATCTACGCCTCCATGGGCACGCTGCTCAACCGCCGGGAGCGCGTTTTCCGCACCATCGCCGAAGCCTGCGAGAACCTCGACGCCCAACTGGTGATCTCCCTGGGGCACCGCGGCGCGCGCATTCCGACGGACTTCCCCGGAAAGCCAGTCGTCGTCGGCTACGCTCCGCAGCTCGAACTGCTCAAACGGGCGTCGCTGGTCATCGGGCACGGCGGGGCGAACACCGTCCTGGAATCGATGGCGTACGGCGTGCCCATGGTCCTGCTACCGGTTTCGAACGATCAGCCGGGCGTCGCGGCGCGGGCCAAACGCGTCGGCGTCGCCGAATTCATCCCCGTGCACAAAGCCAACACACGCAGACTGCGCACCGTGATCGACACCGTCCTGACGAACCCGTCCTACCGGCAGAACGCACAGACGTATCAAAACGAGATCAGAGGAGCCGACGCCGTGGGCCGCGCGGCCGACATCATCGAGCAGGCGTTCCGCACACGCCTGCCGGTTGTGCGTGGCGCGATGGCCTAGCCGCGGCACAGAAGGTGCCCGGCTTCGGATTCGATGTCCGATTATCGTGAAATGCATACGATCGCGTAGCTAGTGCCGCGGCGGCTGGCCTTTGCTCCGCTCGCCGCACCATGGCGACCCCTGGCCGCATTGCGGAAATGCCCACGCACAAACCGGTGCGTGGGCATTTCCGTGCCTTGCCAGAGGGGCTCTTCGAGCGTGACCGTGGCTTTGTGTGCGGCTGTGGGCTCGCCCGCCGCTGCGCGTTGGCCGACGCCGTGTTTGCTGACCCCGCGCTTACCGACCCCGCGCCTTGCCGGCCACGGGTCAAGTCCGAAGAGGGGCCGAAGGCCGTCCTGGCGCGCCTCACTCGTGGACGAAGGTCGGCTGCCACGGCACTGGGAGTTGATGACGGGCAGCACTTCTTTACGGTCGGGTAACAATCGGCCCGAATTCACTCTTTCGAGCGACAAGCACATCTGGTCGAGGTCCGTTTCCTCCGCTTAGTCTCGGCAATCCGCACTG
>NZ_DASYZI010000053.1:0-3335 GCF_035946395.1 Actinocrinis sp. | reverse complement strand
TACGCCTGGAACGGTCACAGCGTGCACAGCGTGTCCTGACAAGTCACCGCCGTGAGCTCACCATGCACCGGGTGTGCACTTGCTGCAATGCGATCCCTCTCTCGCGCCGGATCCAGATACCCGGACCGTTCTGCACCGGGTGCAGTCCACGGCCGCAACGCGCATCCGCACGCCCCAAGCGCACTGCACATTCAGTAGAGTACTCAAATACTTACATCATGGCTCGATGCTCGCCTTGACGCCGCGATGCTGACCACAGCGGTCCCGCCTGTCCAGCCGGGGGCGCCTGAGGCGCAATACCCGATCGTGCGCAGTTGTGAGCCGTGGACCAAGCCGATTCCACACACTATCTCAGCGCTCTACAACACTTCTACGATGGGGCGGGACTTCCCAGACGCCCGCCGTCTGGCCCAGCAGGAGCGGGTGGCGGCTTCGCGCGCCGCCCGTTCCCGCCCAGAGAGGACGGAAAGTCATGATCCTTCAGCGCGCCCGACTCGCCACCGCCGCTCTTGCCGCGGCCTGCGGGATCGCCCTGTCCACAGGAATTGCGACCCCTGCCGCCGCCTCCACCCAGCCCGCCACCACCACGCAGTCCGTCACCGCCACGCAGTCCGTCACCACCGCCCGGCCCGCCGCCACCGTCGTCTCCGGCAGCGCGCGGGCCTCCGTCACCCACCAGGGATCGAACACCGCCGCGGCCGGGACCGTGCTGTTCACGCCGAAGCACCGGCCCGGCGTGGTCACGCCGAACACCCCCTACAGCTGCACGGTGAGCTACCCGTACGTCACCGACACCTTCTCCAACGGCGAAATCAGCTGGACCGCCACGGTCAGCTGCAACATCGTGCTGCGCATGCAGGGCACCACCGTGCTGTTCCAATGGGGCAGCTCGAACGCGTACGCGTTCGGCAACTCGTATGACAACTACTCCAGCTCGAACACTTCGTCGGGCGCCGTGTACGGAATCTTCAGCGGTACCTGGGGCGTGAACGACAACGTCCTGCTGTTCAGCCCGCCCGGATACAACAGCACCCCCGGCGCCGGCTGCTACTACTACAACCCGCCCGCCAACACCGAGATCAAGTGCACCGAGACCACCGGACCCTTCACCGCCCAATAAGTCAACCGCCACTCCAGCCGCCAAGCTAAGAGCGACCGATTTCGTGTGAGACAAGCGCGGCCGACCGGGCCACCCCGGCCGGCCGCGCTTCGTGCACGGCTGGCTGCGCAGCTTGGCACCCGGTGATCGGGTGATCAGCTGTCTTTCTGGCCGCCCCACACGACGGCGCCGACGTCGCGGCGAGCGGCCCCGCCCAAGCCGAGGAGGCGGCGAGTCGCATTGGGCGCGAGCGCGTACAGCAGGTAGAGGACACGCAAGGAGCCCGGGACGTCCACAAAGGGCTTGCCCTTGCGGACCGCGTCGAGCACGGCGGAGGCGACTTGCGGTGGGGTGACGGAGGGCATGAAGTCCGTCGCGCGCGGCAGTTGGTCGAAGCGCACGTGCTCGCGGAAGAAGCTCGTGCCGGACACGACTCCGGGCCTGACCAGCGTGACGCGCACCGGTGAGCCGGCCAGTTCCAGCCGGACCGTCTCGGTGAAGGCCTCGACCGCGGCCTTGACCGCAGCATACGGCGCTGATGGTGACGCGGTGATGACCCGACCCGCCGACGAGCCGATGTTCACCACGTGTCCTCGGCCGGCCTTGCGCATGTGCGGCAGTACGAGCGCGGTCGCGCGTATCGTCGCGAGCAGTCCGGTGGACACGGTCTGCTCGGCTTCTTCGATCGTCAAGCGCTCCATCGGCTCCCAGCGGATGAACGCCGCGTTGTTGATCAGGATGTCGATACGGCCCTCCTGCTCGAACACGCCGCCGATCCAGCGCGCCAGGTCGCTCGCGTCGCTCACGTCACAGCGTTCGAGTTCGATGCGGCAGGTATCGGGAAGCGCCTTTGCCGAGTTTTGAGCGGCGTCCAGGTACGTGGGAGAGATGTCGCATGCGTACACATGCGCCCCTGCCCTGGCGAACGCCTCCGACAAGGCCCAGCCAATGCCCTGAGCTCCACCGGTGACCGCGCATACCATGCCAGCCAGCGGCAATGCGGGATTGGATGCTGATCTTGTGAGATTCATGTATTCCTCGCCGTGGCGTCGCTTGAGACGCGGGTCAGAGCCCGAATGAGGTGTGCGGGGACGTACGACTGCCGAGGATAGCCAGCACCTCGCCGCAGCGCACATGGATCATGCGTTCGATCCCTGAGACCGCAAGGAGTTCGCCGAGGCAGCCGGGCCCGTTCCGGCCCGGCCACATCCACATACAGGTCACCGACCAGAGCCGGAGTCCCCCGTGCGGACACGCCCGGGCCGATCGATCAGGAATGGAGAAGCGGGCCCGGGCCCCGAGACGTAGCGTGAAGCCAGCACAGACGCCAAGGACGCGATCCGCGCCGGTACGCAAAGATCATCATCAGGAGGACGTATGCCCCACGCCGTAGACTTCGAGACCGTATCCACGGCCGGCCTGGAATCGTGCCCCGTCGCGAAGGCCCTCGCGGGACTGCGCGCCAACGAGGCGCGCTATTACAAGAACAAGTATGATCATGATTTCATCGTCAGCTCCGCAGCCGAGGCGCCGGAAGTACTCGACTGGGTGAACGGCGTCCTCTCCAACGAGCGCGACATCGTCATCTCCGCCCGCCCGCTCGAAGTCTCCTCCTTCGAGGTGGACGGCTTTCGGATGGCTTACGTGTTCTACGCATCCGGCCTGGCGGTCAATGTGATGTACGGCATCGAGGAAGGAGCGAAGCGCGCAGTCGGATTCAAGCTCTCGGAAGGCATGGAAGTCCCCGAAGAACTCGCGTCGCGCTTCAAGTTCGCACGCCAGAAGTCGAAACTGGCCGGCGTCATCCGCGGAACCTTCTTCGTGATCAAGGGCGAGTACTGAGTCGCACCGACCACGGCGGACGGACGGCGAAAAACTCCATATGCTCGCCCGGGTATCAAAACCCGCGGTAACGTTGAGACATGTCTCGTACGCGGTCGGCGCACGACTTCGAGTCGCTGGACCGGTCACTGCGGTACGCGGTGAAGAGCGGCAAGAACGTCACCGACGTGGCCGGGGTCGCGGCCCAGGGCCTGTTGAAGGCCGTTCCGGCGGACATCTGGTGCGCGGTGCTGCTGGACCCCTCGACCTTGCTGGACACGGGCGGGATTCACGAGTGCGGGTTTCCGGAAAGCGTCATGCCGAGGTTGTTCGAGATCGAACACGTCGAGCAGGACGACGTCGACAACCTGCGGTCGCTGGCGCGGCGCCCGAAAGCCGTCAGTTCCCTGATGCG
>NZ_DASYZI010000052.1:0-22154 GCF_035946395.1 Actinocrinis sp. | reverse complement strand
TCGTCCCCGTCCAGCGCGGCCTCTCGCAGAACCATGTCGCGCTCGGCGCGCAGCTGCTGCGTCGGGACGGCGTATACGTGCTCGAACATTTCCTTCGGATCGACGGCGGGTTCCTCGGTCAGCCGCGCGCGCATCGCGGCGGCGTACCGCGCGCCCTCCGCGCCGATCGCGGCGTCGAGGTCCGCGTCGAGGCGGCCGATGGCCGTCAGATATCGGGCGAGCCGGTCCACCGGGTCGCGGGCGAGCCAGAGCTCTACTTCACCCGCGTCGCGGTACCGCGCGGCGTCGTCGGCGTTCGTGTGCGGCTGGATCCGGTAGGTGACCGCCTCGATCAGGGTGGGGCCGCCGCCCTCGCGGGCCTGCCGGATGGCCTGGCCGAGCACGTGCATCAGGCCGATCACGTCGTTGCCGTCCACCCGCAGTCCCGGCATGCCGTAACCGATCGCCCGGTCGGCCAGCGAGTGCGCGTGCGTCTGCTTGCGCAGCGGCACGGAGATCGCGTACTGGTTGTTCTGCACCAGGAACACCACAGGAGCCTGATACACGGCGGCACTGTTGCAGGCCTCGTGGAAGTCGCCCTCGCTGGTCGCGCCGTCGCCGAGCAGGCACAGCGCGACGACCGGGTCGCCGGCCAGCTTCGCGGCCAGCGCCAGCCCGACCGCGTGCGGCGCCTGGGTCGCCAGCGGGGTGCACTGCGGGGCGGTGCGCCACTGCTTCGGGTCGTAACCGCAGTGCCAGGCACCGCGCAACAGCGTCAGCGCGTCGACCGGGTCGATGCCGCGCACGGCGAGCGCCGCCGTGTCCCGGTAGGTCGGGAAGAGCCAGTCCTGCGGGCTCAGGCACAGCGCCGCCGCAGCCTGGCACGCCTCCTGCCCGCGCGAGGACGGATAAACGGCGAGATGGCCCTGCATCACCAGGGCGGTCGCCTCGGTGTCGAAAGCGCGCGCGAGACGCAGCGCCCGGTAGAGCGCCACGAGGCGATCGGCGGCGAGCAGGTCCGCGTCGGGGCGCAGCCCGCCCTCGACCGGCGCTCCGTGCTCGTCGAGATAGCGCAGCGGATCGGTGTCCCAGTACGGGGCGGCCGCCGCGGGGTTGCCGCGGGTCGCTCCGACGGGCAGGTCGAGCAGCGTCATGGGTTCTCCACGTAGCCGACACGGTTCCCAACCGAACCTTCGGTCGGTTGGTGCTTCGCCCCCAAGTCTGCGCGAGGGACGAGGCTGTGTCCACACTGTGGGATAAAGCCGCGCCGTGATATGCGTGAGGCGGACGTGGACGTACGGCCAGGTTCAAGCGGCACGGCTTAATTTAAGCGGCCGGGCGCGCGCAGTCCGTCGAAGACGAGGCCGGTGACGGCGTCGGCCAGCGGCCCGGCTTCGGCGGCCCGGTCGGCGGCGTGCGGGTGGAACCACTCGGACACCGAGTTGACCAGTCCGAAAATCAGCCGGGAGGTGAGCCGGGGATCGAGGCCGGCGCGCAGGTCGCCCTCGGCGATGGAGGCGGTGACCAGGTCGGCGACCCGGTGGTCGAACTCGCGGCGCCGGTCCAGCGCCTCGCGCTCGGTGGCGGTGTTGCCGCGCACCCGCAGCAGCAGGGTGACGTGCGGCAGGTTCCGGACCAGTTCGAGACAGGTGCGCCGCACGACGTATTCGAGCCGGTCCACCGCCCTACCTTCGCCGGAGCCTGGCTCGTCCAGCACCGCGAACAGCCCGTCGAGCGCCCGGGTCACCGACAGCCGCAGCAGTTCCTCCTTGCCTGCGACGTGGTGGTAGATGGACGACTTCGTGATGCCGGCCGCCTTTGCCAGGTCCTCCATCGAGGTGCCGTCGTAGCCGCGCACGATGAAGACCTCGACCGCGACGGACAGCAGCGACTCGACGGTGTGGCTGTCCCGGCGGGCCGCCGGGTCGGCGGGGCGCGAAACCACCACGATGCCTCCTCCTGCGGGACGCGCCGGGATCCGGCCCCGCCCCTACGAGACTACCGAACGTTCGGTTACCCTGAAGCTGAAGGGTCCAGCAGATATCGAAGAGCAGTCAAGACCGAGCCATCATCCACAGGAGCCGCCATGTCAGGCAACGCCGCCGAGCTGGTCGCCCGTCACCGTCCCTCACTCGATGCCGCGCTCGCGGCGATCCGCACCCGTGAGTTCTTCAACCACTTCCCGGAGCAGGCGAAGGCTTATCCGCCGGAACGCGCCGCCGAAGGCAAGGCCCGGTTCGAGGCGTTGCTCGGCAAGCGCTTCGACCTGGAGCAGCCGGGCACCGACGGCGAGGTCGGCGGTGAGCGTTCGCCATACGGCTTCGAACTCGGCGTGACCTATCCGCACGCCGACATCGACGCGCTGCTGCCCGCGATGGCCGCCGCGCTGCCGGCGTGGCGCGACGCCGGGCCGCAGACGCGCGCGGCGGTGTGCATCGAGATCCTCACCGAACTCAATGAGCAGACATTCGAACTCGCATACGCTGCCATGCACACGACTGGGCAGGCCTTCGGAATGGCGTTCCAGGCCGCCGGTCCGCACGCACAGGATCGCGGGCTCGAAGCGGTCGCCTATGGATACGCCGCCATGAATGCTCATGTGTCGCAGGCTCTCTGGGAGAAACCGCAGGGGTCGCGCCCGCCGATCCGGCTGGCGAAGAAGTGGGTCGCTGTGCCGCGCGGGGTCGGCATGGTGGTCGGCTGTGGCACCTACCCGACCTGGAACGGCTACCCGGGCATGTTCGCCTCGCTGGTGACCGGGAACGCGGTGGTGGTCAAGCCGCATCCGAACACGGTCCTGCCGCTGGCGATGAGCGTGGCGACCGCGCGCCGGGTGCTGGCGGAGGCGGGCTTCGACCCGAACCTGGTGGCGCTGGCCGCGGACGCGCGGGACGAGGGGCTGGCCAAGACGCTGGCGCTGCGGCCCGAGGTGCGGATCATCGACTTCACCGGCTCGAACGAGTTCGGCGACTGGCTGGAGCGCAACGCCGTGCAGGCGCAGGTGTTCACCGAGAAGGGCGGGGTGAACACGGTCGTGGTCGACTCCTTCGACGAGGATCAGTACCCTGCGGCGCTCGACCACCTCGCCTTCGCGCTGTCGCTGTACACCGGGCAGATGTGCACCACCCCGCAGAACCTGCTGGTGCCGCGGGACGGGATCCGGGTCGGCGAGCGGGCCGTGTCCTTCGACGAGTTCGGCACAGACCTGGCGGCGGCGGTGGACCGGCTGCTCGGCGACGACGCGCGCGCGTCCGGGATCCTCGGCGCCGTGGTCAATCCGTTCATCACACAGCGGCTGGCCCGCGCCGAGGGCGTCGGCAAGACCGTGCTGGCCTCGCGGGCGGTCAAGCACCCCGAGTTCGCGGAGGCCACGGTGCGCACCCCGCTGATCGCGGCCGTGGACGCGGCGGACACCGGCGTGTACGAGCACGAATGGTTCGGCCCGGTCTCGTTCGTCGTGGCCACCGACGGCACCGCGCACTCGATCGAACTGTACGAGCGGACGGTGCGCGAGCACGGCGCGCTCACCGCGGCGGTCTACTCGACCGACGAGGCGGTCATCGCGGCGGCCGAGGAGGCGACCTGGAACGCCGGCGCGAGCCTGTCGATCAACCTGACCGGCGCGGTCTACATGAACCAGTCGGCCGGCTTCTCCGACTACCACGCGACCGGCCTGAACCCGGCGGCGAACGCGACGTTCACCGACCACGACTTCGTTGCGTCACGCTTCCGCTTCGTTCAGTCACGCCGGCCCGCCTGAATCGACGCCCCCGCGTAAGTTTCACGGCGATCGCCAACACCCTGAACGTGCCCTGAGAAGGGGCCTGCCCGGCGGTTTGGGCTCTTCGGAGCCCGCGCCGCCTTAGCAGGCCCCTTCCACGCTTTCCAGCCGCGTCCGGTAACGGAGGGGTAACAGTCGCGGGGGACGCAACCAGGGGGGTTGTGAGAGCGCTCTCAACGAGGTAAGTTTCCGGCATCCCCACGGGGTAAGCGCTTACGCAAGCGCTTACCTGGGAGGGTTTATGCACGTTTGATCGTTTTGTCCTGGCGCTGCCGCACTCAGCGCCATCACCCTGCGCGCCGGGGCCCACACCCCGGCGCGCAGGGTTCCATACGCAGGATCCGTAACACGTCCAGGCGCTCCCGCGCATGCAACGCCGCATCCAGAGGGGAGGGAAACCGTGGTGCCCGAGGACATCGCCCCCGATCGCGCCGTCCTGCGGAACCCCGCGCTGGACGACTTCGACGGGGCCGCCCTGGACGCCGAGCTGGAGACGGCGTTGCAGAACCCTGTTCCGGGGAGCCCGCTGAACGCCGACAGCCGCAAGAGCGTCACCCCGCTGACCATCTACGACGTGGCGCGGCACGCCGGAGTCTCGATCGCCTCGGTGTCCCGGGTGCTCAACGGCCACGCCACGCCGCGGCCGGAGACCCGTGACAGGGTGCTGCGGGCGGTGGCCGAACTCGGCTTCGTCCCGGACGGGGCCGCGCGGGCGCTGTCCAGCCGGCTCAAGGAGATCATCGCGGTGGTCTACCGGCGCTCGCCGCTCGGGCCGCCCGAGGACCCGGTGTTCGAGGACGAGGCCGAGAACCTGGCGTTCGTCGACGTCATCAACCGCGGCGTGCAGATCGCCGCCCAGCGGCGCGGTTTCGACCTGCTGCTCAGCTCCGTGGACGTGGACGACCACGCCCCCGGGGCGCGGATCGCGAACCTGGCCGGCAAGAGCGACGGGATGCTGCTGCACGACCGGGTGCTGACACCCTCCGGCATCGTGCGGCTGGCCGACCGGGTGCCCGTGGTCACCCTGGCCGGCACGCCGACCCGGGCCAGCGTCAACGTCAGCGGCGACAACGCGCGCGGTATGCGGGACCTGATCGAGCACCTGATCCGGGTGCACGACTCCCGCAGCATCGCGTTCCTCTCCGGCCACGTCGACAGCCCCGACAGCGTCGCGCGCGCCCGGGTGGTGCGCGAGATCGCCGCCGAACACGACGTCAGAGTACTGACCGGGCCGCAGTGGTCCGGCGAGTACAGCGCGGCCGGTGGCGCACGCGTCATCAGGACTCTGCTGGATGCGGGGGCCTCCCTGCCGGACGCGATCACCTGCGCGAACGACCAGACCGCGCTCGGCGTGCTCTACGCGCTGCACGAGCGCGGCTACCGGGTGCCCGACGACGTCGCGGTGACTGGATTCGACGACATCCCGGTGGCGCGGCACCTGAACCCGCCGCTGACCACGGTGCGCCAGCCGATCCAGGACCTCGGCGCGATGGCCTTCGACGTGCTGTATTCGATGATCGGCGGCGAGCGGCCGGCCGAGCGCCAACTGGTGCTGCCGGTGCAGGTCGTGGTGCGCGGCAGCTGCGGCTGCCCCGCCGAGCCGCCCCCTTCTTACACAAGAACCGGCTGAAGGGCGCCGTAGGAAGCCATGCCTACCCTGATTCGCAGACTGCTGTTCTACGCGGTGACCGCCTTCGTGGCCATCAGCGTGAACTTCTTTCTGCCGCACATGATGCCGGGCAACCCGGTGCAGGCGATGATGGCCGCCGCCGGGCCGAGCCTCGACCATCGCGCGGTGGCCGCGCTCGAAGCGCAGTTCGGCCTCGGCACCGGCCAGTCGCTGATGTCGCAGTACTGGCACTACTGGAGCGCGCTGTTCCACGGCGACCTGGGCGTCTCGATCTCGCACTCGCCGGACACGGTGGCCACGGTCATCGGTTCGAGCCTGTGGTGGACGCTGGTCCTGGTGGGCACCGCGACCGTGCTCAGCTTCATCATCGGCACGCTGGTGGGCGCGATCGTCGGCTGGCGCCGCGGCACCTCGCTGGACCAGGTGCTGCCGGTCGCCACGTTCTTCCAGGCGATCCCCTACTTCTTCCTCGGCACGGTGCTGCTGTACTTCTTCGCCGAGCGGCTGCACTGGTTCCCGGCGGACTTCAAGGGCTACGACACCGACAACACCGTGATCGGCTGGAACCCCGCCTTCATCTGGAGCGCGGTCCAGCACGCGGCGCTGCCCGCCCTGACCATCGTGCTCAGCTCGGTGGCCGGCTGGATCGTGGGCATGCGCAACATGATGGTGACCACCATGGACGAGGACTACGTCCTGGTCGCGCAGGCCAAGGGGCTGCCGAACCGCCGGGTGATCTACTACGCGGCGCGCAACGCGGTACTGCCGAGCATCTCCAGCTTCGCCAATGCCCTGAGCTTCGTGGTGGCCGGCTCGCTGCTGACGGAACTGGTGTTTTCCTACCCCGGGATCGGCAACCTGCTGCTGAGCGCGGTCAGCGCCGAGGACTTCCCGCTGATCCAGGGCATCTTCCTGATCATCACCTTCGCCGTGCTGGCCGCCAACCTGCTGGCGGACACGGTCTACGTGCTGCTCGACCCGCGCACCAGGCAGGAGTCCTGAGATGGCCGAGGTGCTTCGTGTCCTGAAATCGCCCAAGATCGCGATCGGCCTGGGCATCTTCGTGTTCTTCTCCCTGATCGCGATCATCGGGCCCTCCATCGCCCCCTACCACGACCCGCTCAAGCTGACCGGCCTGCCGTGGCAGCAGCCGAGCGCGAAGCACTGGCTCGGCACCACGCAGCAGGGCCAGGACGTCTACTCCCAGCTGCTGATCGGCACTCGCAGCACCCTGCTGATCTCGCTGATCTCCGGGGCGATCGCGACGGTGCTCTCGGTGCTGATCGGGGTGGCCGCCGGCTTCTACGGCGGGCTGGCCGACAACTTCCTGTCGATGCTGGCGAACATCTTCCTGGTGCTGCCAGCGCTGCCCTTCCTGATCGTGATCAACAGCTACCTGCCCTCGGGCGGCAAGTCGAACTCGACGCTGCTGGCCGTGATCATCAGCCTGACCGGCTGGGCCTGGGGCGCGCGGGTGCTGCGGGCGCAGACGCTCTCGATGCGGCAGCGGGACTTCGTGGACGCGGCCCGGATCAGCGGCGAGCGCTCGTGGCGGATCATCGTGTTCGAGATCGTGCCGAACCTGGTGCCGATCATCGCGGCCTCCTTCGTCTTCACCGTGCTGTACGCGATGGGCACCTACGTGTCCCTCTCCTTCATCGGCGCGATCGACCCGAACAACCCGTGGAGCTGGGGCTCGATGCTCTTCTGGGCGCAGTCCAACACCGCGGCGCAGGTCGGCGGCTGGTACTGGTTCGCGGCGCCGGGCGTCTGCGTGGCGCTGCTGGGCACCTCCCTGGTGCTGCTCAACTTCGGCATCGACGAGTTCATCAACCCGCGGCTGCGCGCGGCGGGCCTGTCGCGCAAGGGCCTGAGGGCGGCCGGTGTGCGCTCGCGCAACACCATGGGCCTGACGCCGGTGGTGCGCACGCGGCCCGCGGCCGCGGCGACGATCATCGAGGAGACGGTGTGAGCGGCGTGATCGAGCGGATCCGGCCGGGCGCGGACGCCGCCCGCGGCGACGTGGTGCTCGAAGTCTCAGGTCTCTGCGTCGACTACGGGTTCACCGACGCCGTGCACGCGGTGGTCGACGCCGGGCTGACGCTGCGCCGCGGCGAGGTGCTCGGCCTGGCCGGCGAGAGCGGCAGCGGCAAGTCCACCCTGGCGTACGCGCTGACCAGGCTGCTGCGCGCGCCCGGCGTGATCACCGCGGGCGACGTGCGCTTCCACGGCCGCGACGGGGACTACGACCTGCTGGAAGTGGACGCCGAGACGATGCGCCGGCTGCGCTGGTCGCAGATCGCGGTGGTCTTCCAGAGCGCGATGAACGCGCTGAACCCGGTCATCTCGATCGGTGACCAGATCACCGACGTGCTGCGCGCGCACCGGCCGGGCATGGACCGCCGGGCGCGGCGCGACCGGGCGGCCGAGCTGCTCGGCCTGGTCGGCATCACCTCCGACCGGCTCGGCAGCTTCCCGCACGAGCTGTCCGGCGGCATGCGCCAGCGCACGATGATCGCGATGGCGCTGGCCCTGGAGCCGGACGTGCTCATCATGGACGAGCCGACCACCGCGCTCGACGTGGTCACCCAGCGGGAGATCCTGGAGGAACTGGTCGGCCTGCGCGACCGGCTCGGTTTCGCGGTGCTCTTCATCACCCACGACCTGTCGCTGCTGATCGAGCTGGCCGACACCATCGCGGTGATGTACGCGGGCCGGGTGGTCGAGTACGCACCGGCCGCCTCGCTCTTCCGCTCGCCGCGGCACCCCTACACCGCCGGGCTGCTCGGCTCGTTCCCCTCGCTGCACGGCGCGCGAGTGGCGATGACCGGAATCCCCGGCTCGCCGCCGGACCTGCGGCACGTGCCGTCGGGCTGCCCGTTCCACCCGCGCTGCCCGCACAAGATGGACATCTGCGAGCAGGAGCCGCCCGCACTCACCGTGCTGCACTCAGCCGGCCGGCGCGCCGCGTCGTGCTGGCTCCAGACCGACGGCTTCACCGCGCCGCAGTCGCTCTCGCTGCCCGAGCCGACCACCCTCGGCGCCCGCATCGTGGCGCGCGCCGGGCTACCGGGCACTGACCTGCAGGATCCCGAGATCGAGGCCGCCGGGAGCGCGCTGTGACCGACCTGACCCACACCCCGCGCCACGGGGCGCAGCCGACCGGCGGCGAGCCGCCCGCGCTCGAAGCCAGGGCGCTGACCAAGCACTTCCCGATCCGCCGCGGCTGGGGGATGCGCACCGCGCTGGTGCACGCCGTCGAGGACGTGAGCCTGCGTCTGTACGGCGGCACGGTGACGGCCGTCGTGGGCGAGTCCGGCTCGGGCAAGTCCACCCTGGCCCGGATGCTGGCCCGGCTGATCGAGCCGACCTCGGGCCAGGTGCTGCTCGGCGGCGCGCCGGCCCCGCACGGCGGCCGCGAGTACTCCAGCGCGGTGCAGCTCGTGCTCCAGGACCCGTTCGCCTCGCTCAACCCGATCCACGGGCTGCGTTACATCCTGGGCCGACCGCTGAAGATCCACGGCACGGCGCAGGACTCCTCGGCCGACGAGGCCATCAAGGACTTGCTCCGCCGGGTGGCGTTGACCCCGGCGGAGCAATTCATCGAGAAGATGCCGCACGAGCTGTCCGGCGGCCAGCGCCAGCGGGTGGCCATCGCCCGCGCGCTGGCGGTGCAGCCGCACGTGCTGCTGGCCGACGAGCCGGTCTCGATGCTCGACGTGTCCATCCGGCTCGGCGTGCTCAACCTGCTCGCCGACCTGCGCGACCGCGAGCAGTTGGCGATCCTGTACGTCACGCACGACATCGCCTCGGCGCGCTACCTGGCCGACACGATCGCGGTGATGTACGCCGGGCGGGTCGTCGAGGCCGGACCCGCGGTGCAGCTGACCGACCACCCGCAGCACCCCTACACCCAGCTGCTGCTGTCCGCCGCGCCGGACCCGGACCGCGCCGAGGCGCCGTCCCTGGCCGGGGCGGGCTCGCCGCCGAGCCTGGTGAACCCGCCCTCGGGCTGCCGCTTCCACCCCCGCTGCCCCTTCGCGATGCCGCGCTGCGCCGAGCAGCTGCCGCCGGCCTTCGAAGTCGGCCCGGGCCAGACCAGCGCCTGCTGGCTCCATGAGACCTCCGCCACAGTGTCCGCAAACACGGTGTCTCCCGACACAGTGGAGGAACGCACCACCAGTTCAGCAACACCCGAAACAAACGCACCAGAAGATCAATAGCTAGACAGTCACCAGGCGCGGACGCACCGGCGTAAGCCCAGCCGGCCGCGCCGAGCTCCTCGGACAGATCCCACCACGGTCTTCCCAAAGGATGGTCGGCCACGGCCGACTGGACACAACGGAGTGTAAGCAATGTTCCGGAAATCCGTATTGCCCCGGGCGTTCGCCGGGGTCGCGGCGATAGCCGCGCTGGCGCTGACCGCCAGCGCGTGCAGCAGCTCGCCGAAGCCCTCGTCGACCACCGGCACTGGTAACAACGGCAGCACCTCGGCCACGCTCAGCATCGAGTCGGCGCCGGTCTCGCCGTTCACCGACGACTTCAACCCGTTCGTGCAGACCAGCATCGCGAACACGGTGAACGCGACCTCCTTGCTGTACGAACCACTGCTTCAGTGGAACATCACGAAGTCGGACTCGTACTACCCCTGGCTGGCCGACTCCTTCACCTGGAACTCGGACGGCACTGCGGTCACCTTCAAGATGCACGCGGGCGTCAAGTGGTCCGACGGCCGGCCGCTGACCGCCAAGGACGTGGCGTACACGTTCCAGCTGATGCAGCAGAACAAGGCGCTCAACGGCAACGGCCTGCCGATCACCGGCGCCACCGCCGCGGACGACTCGACGGTCACCATCACCTTCGGCTCGGCGCAGTACACCAACCTGTACGCCATCTCCGGGCAGACCTTCATCGTGCCGCAGCACATCTGGTCCGCGCAGTCGGACCCGGCGCACTGGACCGACGCCACCCCGGTCGGCTCCGGCCCGTACACCCTGGACAAGTTCTCGGCGCAGGGCTTCACCCTGAAGGCCAACGCGAGCTACTGGCAGGGCGCGCCGAAGATCTCCGAGGTCAGCTTCCCGTCGTACGTGTCCAACACCACCGCCAACCAGGCGCTGGAGAACGGGCAGATCGACTGGGCGGGCAACTACGTCACGAACATCGACCAGACGTACGTGGCCAAGGACCCATCGCACAACAAGTACTACTTCCCCGCCACCAACACCGTGGTGCTGATCCTCAACGTCACCAAGGCGCCGTTCAACGACGTCAAGGTGCGCCAGGCGGTCAGCGCGGCGGTCAACCGCACCGAGCTCTCCCAGGTCGGTGAGACCAACTACGAGCCGCCGGCCACCTCGTCCAGCGGCCTGCTGCTGCCCGAGTTCTCCGGCCAGGTCCCCTCGGACCTGCAGAACGACCTGTCGGCCAGCTCGGACGCCAGCAAGGTCAGCCAGATCATGACCGCCGCGGGCTACGCCAAGGACGGCAGCGGCATCTGGGCGAAGGGCGGCAAGGAGGTGTCGTTCGCGATCGAGGACCCGTCCTCGTACACGGACTACTACACCTGCGCGACGCTGATCTCGCAGGAGCTCAAGCCGCTCGGCTTCGCGGTGTCGGTCAACGGCGTCACCCCGGACAAGTGGACCGCGGACCTCAACGCGGGCAGCTTCGACGCGGCGATCCACTGGGGCGGCGGCGGCCCGAGCCCGTTCCAGCAGTACGACAACTGGCTGGACTACAACACCAGCGCCCCGGTCGGGCAGACCGCCAACGGCGACTACGGCCGCTACAACAACCCGGCCGTGCAGAACGCGCTGAAGGCGTGGGCCGCCACCAACGACCCGAACCAGATCACCACGCAGCTCGGGATCGTGGCGCACGCCATGGCCACCGACGTGCCCGACGTGGTCCTGATGTACGGCGCCGGCTGGAACGAGTTCAACACCAAGAAGTTCAGCGGCTGGCCGACCAAGGACGACTCCTACATCGACCCGCGGCCCAACAACCCGTGGCTTGAGTACACCGTGCTGCACCTGACGCCGGCCTCGTAGTCACTCTCGCCCCGGATCCTCGCAGCCGCACTCTGCGCGGATCCGGGGCACTTTTTTACCTCAAACATGCGGATTTTCCAGGATTTCGAGGAGTTCGGGTGGAGCTCGGGCGGCGAACCGAAGCGGGCAGGCCGCGCACCGCGGCAGACGGACGGGGACGGGACGGGCAGTGGGACGGACAACCTCAGCCGGCGGCGCGTGACGCGACCGCCCACGAACTGCTGGCCATGCTGACCCTGGAGCAGAAGATCGGGCTGCTGACCGGAGCGGACAACTTCACCCTGCCCGGCCAGCCGCTGATCGGGCTGCGCCGGCTGGTGTTGTCGGACGGCCCGGCGGGCGTGCGCGGGGCGTTCCTCGACCCCGCCGACCGCTCCTCAAGCCTGCCGGCCCCGATCGCGCTGGCCGCCGCCTGGGATCCCGAGCTGGTCGAGCAGGTCACCGCGCAGCTGGGCCGGGAGGCGCGGGCCAAGGGCGTGGACGTGCTGCTCGGGCCAACCGTGAACCTCGCGCGCACCCCCTTCGGCGGGCGGGGCTTCGAGGGCTTCGGCGAGGACCCGGTGCTGGCCGCGCGCACCGCCGCCGCATGGGTGCGCGGCGTGCAGTCGGCCGGGGTGGCCGCGACGGCCAAGCACTACGTGGGCAACGACGCCGAGACCGAGCGCTGGACCGCGGACTCCCGGATCGACGAGACGACGCTGCGCGAGCTCTACCTGGTACCGTTCGAGGCCTGCGTCACCGAGGCCGAGTGCGCGATGGTGATGGCCGGATACAACAAGGTCAACGGCGCCACGATGACCGAGCACGCGCACCTGCTGCGCACCGTGCTCAAGCAGGAGTGGGGCTTCACCGGAGCGGTGGTCTCGGACTGGTTCGCCGCGCGCTCCACCGAGCCGACCGCGCTGGCCGGGCTCGACCTGGTGATGCCGGGCCCGAACGGCCCGTGGGGCGGCGAGCTGGCGGCGGCCGTGGCGCGCGGCGCGGTCTCCGAGGCCGAGGTGGACGAGAAGGTGCTGCGGCTGCTGCGGGTGGCCCGCATGGTCGGCGCGCTGGGCGGGCTCCACCAGGCCGCCGTGCCGGGCCCGCACGCCGACCGCGACGTGCTGCGCAAGGCGGCGTCCGGCTCGTTCGTACTGCTGCGCAACAGCGGCGGCGCGCTGCCGCTGGCGCCGAACGGCGGGGCGATCGCGCTGATCGGTCCGAATGCGGTGTTCCCGCAGTACCAGGGGCTCGGTAGCGCGCAGGTCGGGGTGGCGGTCGCGGTCTCCCCGGTCGAGGGGCTGCGCGCGGCGCTCGACGAGCGCGCCGAGCTGACGGTGCGTCAGGGCGTGCGCACCTGGCTGAACACGCCGCCGCCGGACCCGGCGCGGCTGACCGACCCGGTCACGTCCAAGCCGGGCGTGCGCCTGGAGCTGCGCGGCGAGGACGGCAAGGTACTGCACACCGACGTGCGCGAGCGTCCGGAGCTGACCTGGTGGGACCCGCTGCCGGCGCCGCTGACCCCCCGCGACATGAGCGAGCTGACGTTCCGCACCACCTTCCGGGCCGAGGTCTGCGGCCCGCACCGGTTCGCGGTGGCCGGTCTGGGCGCGCTGCGCCTTGAGCTCTCCGGCCAGTTCCAGGACGGCTCCGGCCCCGTCCTGACGACCGGCACCGCTCCCCCCGCCGGCGACCCGGTCGAGGCGCTCTCCCGCCCCTTCGAGATCGGCACCGGGCTCGACCTGGACGAGGGCGACACGGTCGAGGTGTTCGCGTCCTGCGACCCGACCGGCCACGGCGGCGAGTTCACCCGCTTCCAGCTCGGCATCGTCCCGATGCCCGAAGAGGACACGCTGATCAAGGAGGCCGTCGCCGCCGCGCAGTCCAGCGACGTCGCGGTGGTCATGGTCGGCGCGGCCGCGGGTGTGGAGAGCGAGGGCTACGACCGCGAGACCCTGGCCCTGCCCGGCCGCCAGGACGAACTCGTCGAGGCCGTCGCCGCGGTGAACTCGCGGACCGTCGTGGTCGTCAACAGCGGCATGCCGGTGCTGATGCCGTGGGCCGACCGGGTGGCCGCGATCCTCCAGGTCTGGTTCCCCGGCCAGGAGTTCGGCCACGCCTTGGCCGACGTGCTGCTCGGCACCGTGGAACCCGGCGGGCGCCTTCCGGTAACCCTCCCCCGCACCGAGGCGGCCGTCCCGGTCGGCCCAGCCCGCCCCGTGGACGGCATGCTCGACTACAGCGAGGGCCTGCTCGTCGGCTACCGCGCGTACGACAAGGCGGGCACCGAGCCGCTCTTCCCGTTCGGCCACGGCGTCGGCTACACGACGTGGGCGTACGAGACGCTCGACGTCCCGGTGGGCCCGGTGCCCGTAGGCGCGGACGTCGAAGTCACCGTCACGGTGCGAAACACCGGCCGCCGCGCCGGACGCGAGGTCGTGCAGCTGTACATGTCCGAGCCGGAGCCCGCCACCCCGGACGGCAACGGGCGCCCCGTGCGCGTCCTAGCCGCCCTAGGCCACGCGACCGCCGAGCCAGGCGAGACGACGCACGTACGCCTACGCGTACCCACCCGAGCATTCGCACGCTGGGACGCGTCGAACCACGACTGGGCCCACCCCCGCGGCCGCTACCTGATCCAGGTCGGCCGCTCGTCCCGGGACCTACGCCTGTCCGCCCCCGTCCTGATCGGCTGATCCTCCTGGTCGGCTGATCTCCGGCATCCCGTCATGAACTCCACCCGTTCGGCGCAGTCATAGTATCGATGAATGCGCAAATACCCGGACGTGCATCACAACACGGCATGACTACCATCGAGGCCATGACGGCCCACGGCAGTGAAGAACAGTTCCCCGATCCGCGCAGGCTGATCGCGCTGCTGGCCGATCCAGTGCGGCTGCGTGTCTATTCCGCACTGGTGCTCTCCCGGTCGGACAACGGCGCGCAGCCGCCGGACCTCTCCGAGGCCTGCGGCGTGCCGGTGCGGGACGTCGTGCGGGCGCTCAGCCGCTTCGAGGAAGTGCGGCTGGCCGCCCGGCTCACCCCCGAGGAGGGCGACGGCTGGCGCGCGACGCCCGAGACCCTGCGCACCGCGACCGAGGCCAGCGCCCGGCAGCGTGAAGAACCGCTGCCGGGTCCTGGCGTGTCCGACCCGCAGACGGCGGCGGTCCTGCGCGGCTTCTTCTCCCGGGGCAGACTCACCCATGTACCACTGGCACACGCGAAGCGTATGGTCGTGCTCGACTATCTGGCGCAGTCCTTCGAGCCCGGCGTGCGCTACCCCGAGACGGAGGTCAACGAGATCCTGGGCAAGTTCCACGACGACTACGCGGCGCTGCGCCGCTACCTGGTCGACGCCGACTTCCTGGGCCGCTCGGAGAACTACTACTGGCGCACCGGCGGCTCAGTGGGCCTGTGAGCAAAGCCAGCAACCCGGTAGCCAGGAACCGGTAACCGGTAACCGGTAACCCAGCACCCCGGTAAGTCAGCAAGCCAGCACCTCACTAGCCCCAAAACCAGTACGCCTGTAAGACCATACGGACTGTGAACCACCCCTTCATCGCATACGTTTGACGTGTGATGTGCACCGCCTGATGCCATATATCGGCGGGCACCGGATAGACAGGACCAGGAGAGCGCGCCGATGCCCGTCAAGGTGTTTGGACTGCCCACTCACGTACTGCTGTTGCACGCGGCCGTAGCCGGCATCCCCCTGGTCTGCCTGACCACCATCGCCATCGCGGCCCGTCCCGCGTGGCGCCGCCGCTTCGGCCTGGTCAACGCCATCGTCACGGTCGTCATGGTCGGCGTCACCTATGCGACCGACCTGGCCGGCCAGCAGCTGTACAACCACGCGACGTACCTGGACAAGATCGCCGCCCAACACCGCAGCCTCGGCCTGACCCTGGTCTGGTTCGTCGCCGCCGTGGCCGTCTTCGCCGTGGCCCTGGTCGTCGCGGACCGCGCCGGCTACGCCGAGCACCACGCCACGATGGTCACCATCAGCGCCCTCGCCATCGCCGCCAGCGCGGTCTGCATCGTGCAGACCGTCCGCGTCGGCGACTCCGGCGCCCGAGCCGTCTGGGGCGGCATCAACGTCTCCGCCGGAGCCGAACACACCCCGCTGCGCTAGTCCTGCCCCGCCCGCTTGGCCCGCCACCGGGCCATCAGCTGTTCCGCGAACTCGGCGGAAACCTCCACGTGCTCCTGATCCATGGTGCCGAGGATGTAGTAGCGGTCCAGGTAATCGGTGGGATGCCACTCAAGGTCGTTGCCGACCGCCTCGTCTGTGTGGAACGGCTTCGTATGGGTGCGCCGCACCAGCCCGGTCGCGTCTTCGGCGGTTCCGTTGTCCCTGATGAGCGCGTAGTACGTGACAGCGGGCTCGTCTTGTTCCATGGCGGGAACCTATCCCATCCCCAAGTTGATGCCAGACGCACCGTCCGGTGGCTGAACCGAGCCCAGAATCCTGTTCTGCTCGGCCTGGAGTTCCAGCCGGCGCTCCGCGGAAACGCCCGGCAACCGCTGTTCCTCATAGAGCCCGTGCGTCACCATCTTGGCGTCGAAGCTCTCCTGCGTGTGGAATTGCATCTCGAAGACGTGCCCGGTCTGCGGATCCCGCCAGAAACTGTTGATCGCCTGATAGCCGGGCTTGCCCCAGGTGTTCTTGAACTTGACGTTCTCGAATCCGGCCTCGTGAAAACGGTCGATGACCGAATTGACCCCGCTGGTATACGAAGATCCATCACCCGGGAACTTCAGCGTGTACCGAACCGAGTCTTTCATGTCGTCCAGTGCCGTGCCGAGATCCCGGTCCACACTGCGATTGAGCGTTGTGGCGAGCTTACGCTTGAAGGACTCGGGGTCCTTGAGCACGAATTCCGGATAACCCGCCAGGTCGGCGCCGGGGACTTCGTCCTTGATGCCCGTGATGGCTGGGCTGATGCGCGACTCGGCGGTCTTGGCGCGGGCTAGGAACCGGTCTGCGGCGGCGTTCTCCTCGCGGCTGAGGTGCAGACCGTTCTCGCCCTCCCAGCTTCCCTCCGGATCCAGGGCGGTCGCGAACTTACTGTGCAGGCTGCTTTGGGTGGCTCTCTCGGCGTCGGTGGTCAGGGTCCTGCTGCCGTCCTGACCGAGCCTTTCGGCGACGTCGACCAGCTTGCTCGCCTGCGTCGCGTCCGCTTCGGTGATCCGCCTGACGACGTCTTCGGTGCCCTTACCCGCGCTGCGGTACATGTCCTCGATCGCCTTACCGGCGTCCTTGCTCAGCGACCTGCCGATTCGTTCGGCAGCGTTCTGCAACGCCTCGACAATCGGATTGGCCATCGGCCGGACCCCCGCAAGTCAGACGATCGGACAGGCACGCATGCTGCTGGTGGCTGCACACGCACGAGTCAGACTACTCAGATCCGCCCCCGCAGATCCGCTCGACCGGACGAGTCGGACAGGTAGGCAACGACGCTAGACGACGACGCCTTCGACGGTGATCGGGCCGTCGGGCCAGCAGCGCAGCGCGACGCGGTCGCCGGGGCGGGGCCAGATGCGGCCGCCGGATTTGGCTCGGGCGGCGGCGAGCAGGAGCGCGGCACAGTAGGTGGCTCTCGCGGCCCCGGACTGCATCAGCACCAGGGCGCCGGATTGATCGCATTTGACGATGCGGCCGGGCAGCATGCCCGGAGCCTTCCGGCCGAGCTCTTCGAGGTCGGCGTCGCTCCAGCCGAGACCGTCCGCAGGGACGGCCACCAGCGGGGCGGTGGAGCGACCGGCGCCGTAGCGGCCGTGCGTGGGCGGTGGAGGCACATCGGTTGCCGGCGCGGGGTCGCCTGTGGCGGCGCTTGCCTGCATCGTGCCCTCCAAGGCTCGTACGGCTCGGGGCACCGGCTTGTGCCGGCGCCTTCTGGTCGGCGGGCGGATCGGCCGCTGCGCCACATGTCAGATGGGTTGTCAAATATCCGTTATGCGGATGATCGAGTCATCCTAAGCGACGGGGTCGGTGCTGTCTCTGGTTTATTCTCACTCGGCGCGTCAGCTGGCTCGACGGCTTTTTCACCGGCGCTTTCACCACCGCGAGCAGGATCGGAGGCACCCGCGCCTGCTCGGACGGCGTTGTACACCGCACCGATCAGAACGACGAGACCGGTGATGTACATCCACAGCAGGATCGCCGCGGTGGCCGCTATCCGCCCGAAGCCGGCCGCGCTCCCACTGTTACCGCTACCGCTACCGCCATTGCCGCCATGATGCAAGTAAACCCGCAGCAGCGCCGACCCGGCAGCCCACATCGCGAGGGCGACGAGCGCGCCCGGCAGTTCCTTACGCCAGCGTCTGCGGTTCGGCAGCGCCACGTAGTAGAGCGTGGTGAGGAACGCCACGAGGGTCGCCGCCACCGTCGGCCAAGCTAGCGGGCCGAGCACGGCCGCCGCGGCGGGCGTGACGTCGGCGAGCAGCTCGGTCCCGGCCAGCATCAGCGGCACGGTGGCCGTCGCGAGCAGCAGGGCCGGCAGATACAGCGCAAACGCAAGCAACCGGGTGCGCACGATGCCCCGCAGCCCGTTCTGCCCGGAGGCGACGGTGATCGTGTCGATCGCGACATTCATGGCACGCGAGCCGGACCACAACGCCACGAGGAAGCCCACGGAGACCACGTCGGCGTGTCCTGACGTCAGAGTGTCGTGCAGCGCGGGCGCGACGGTCTGACGCACCTCACGCTGGGAAAGCACGGCGGCTGCGGCGTTCGTCAGGACCTGCTCCAAGCGGGCCGCGCGGGCCGCGCCGAGTTGGCTGTGCAGATAGCCCAAGACGCCGACGGTGCCCACCGCGAAGGCGGGCAGGGAGAGCAGTACCCAGAAGGCTGCTTCAGCGGCGAGGCCGGTGATGCGGTAACGCAGGCAGAGCGAGAAGGTGACGCGGACGCGTGACCTGCGGCGGGTGGCATTTCCGGCCAGATCGGCCGGAGTGGTTGAGGGGTCGCGTGTCTGACGCGGCGTCACAGCGTCGAGGTGCGACGCGGTGCGCGCCTCGCTCGGCATGGAAGCGGGAGCGGGCTTGCGTAAGGTTTCGTCGACGGTTTCCGTGTACATCACGATTTCGTACTCGGCTGCGTTAGGCCGCCCCACGGTACCCAACCCGGGCGCCCGCCCTCAACGCCGACCCTCTCAGCCGTCTGCGATTCCGCCGAACGGTGGTCGCCAGTCCGGTTGCGCAGCGAAAACGGACAAGAATGCCCGAAGGCCGCGACTGCTGGTAAATTTCAGGTAAAGAGCCTTCACGAAGTCCGCTTTGTCCAGGCTGCCGAGCCGTATCTTTTCGCCACGGGCGCTATCTGACACCCGGTCCACTCCCCGGGCCGGACGCAGAGCGCGCCTGGCGCCGAATCCGGTCGCGAGGCCGGAACCGGGGAACCACCGTTCGCTCCGCGTCATCGGATCCCACCCGGCCCAGCCGGTCCCGAGGGCGGCCGGGGCGTTCAGGGGTGAATCGGAACCTACCGCACGCCGCACACGCTGTTCGACGAGCACGACGTTCGACAAACACGGTGTTCAGACAAACGCAGTGTTTGGGCAGACACAAGTGTTTGGGCAGACACAGTGTTCAGGCGGCCCGGAACGCTCCGTAGGGCACTTTCCGCCCGAACCCGTCAGCTCACCCGGTAGGCGGCAGGAAAGTGACCGCATTGGAGTGCGCGAGAAATGGCGTCTCACAGACGGGCGAAGGTGTCGGCCCGTTCCGTCATGACCCTCACGGCCACGACCGCCGCGGCCGCAGCAGGCGTGGGGCTCGCCCCGACCTCCGGCCACGCAGCCTCGATCACCGACATCGAGAAGCAAGTAAGCGCGCTCAACGCGCAGGCCGAGCAGGCCACGAACGTGTACGACGGCGCCATGGAGCAGCTGGCCAACCTCCAGAAGCAGGTCGACAACCTGCAGGGCGAGGCCGCGACCATGCAGCAGTCGATGAACCAGGTGATGGCCACCCTGGGCCCGCTGGCCGCCGCGTCGTACCGGGCCGGGTCGGTCGACCCGACGCTGGAGCTGATGCTGCAGAGCCACCCGGACCAGTTCCTACAGCAGGCCGCGACGATGAGCCAGCTCGGCCAGGCCGAGGCGATGAACCTCAAGACGCTCAAGCTTGAGCAGGCGCAGCTGGCCTCGATCAAGAAGCAGGCCGCCGACCGGCTCGCGCAGCTCCAGCAGGCCGAGCACCAGGCGGCCGACATGAAGGCGCAGATCGTCGACAAGTTCCAGCAGGCGCAGTCGCTGCTCTCGCAGCTGACGTACACGCAGCTGGCGAGCTTCGACTACTCGGGCGTCAGCGCCGCCGAGATCGCCGCGGTGCCCCCGGCCACCGGACGCGCCGCCATCGCCATCGCGTTCGCCAAGTCCAAGCTGGGCACCTGGTACCTGTGGGGCGGTACTGGGCCGCAGTACGACTGCTCCGGGCTCGTGCAGGCCGCGTGGGCCGCCGCCGGGGTCTCGCTGCCGCGTACGACCTACGAGCAAGTGAACGTCGGCTACGCGGTGCCCGCGATCCTCGGCGACCTGGAGCCGGGCGACGTCATCTTCTACAACGGCGACGAGCACGAGGCGCTCTACATCGGCGGTGGGCTCGTCATACACGCGCCGACGACCGGCATGCAGGTGCAGTACGGCCACTGGAACATGATGTCGATCTCAGGCATCCAGCGGATGACCTGACGCTCATGTAGTCCGTTCGGCGTATGCCAGCGTGCGGCAGGCTGTGACACGGAGTTGCCTGGTTCCGTAGGAATTCTTCAGTAGGGATTTCTGACGGGTCATCGGAACCAGCGGAACGGTGGTGTACAGCCGTGGGGTACAGGCGTGTTCGCGTCCTCGTCTTGCTGGCCGCCGGAGTCCTTGCGGCGTGCGCCGGGTGTACGTCGTCGGGGAGCTCGTCCAGCGGCGGCGGTTCCAACTCGGCGAACTCGTCGGCGGCACAGGGCCTCGAAGCGGGCTACGAGCAGATCGTCGCGGCCGCACTGCCCTCGATCGTGCGAATCGACACGGCCACCGGGCTCGGGTCCGGCGTGATCCTCGACACGAATGGCGACATCGTGACCAACGCGCACGTCATCGGGACGGCCACGACGTCCACGGTCACGCTCTCCACCGACCGCACCGCCCTGGACGCCAAGACGATCGCGTCCTTCCCGCAGGGGGATCTCGCGGTGATCAGGCTGGACAGCCCGCCGAAGGGGCTGAAGGCCGCCGTCTTCGCCGACTCCGCGAGGCTGCGGATCGGCCAGATCGTGATGGCGATGGGCAATCCGCTCGGCCTGTCCAGCTCGGTGACCCAGGGCATCGTCTCCGCGACTGGACGCACCGTCACCGAGCCGGGCGGCGGGAACGCGGCGCCCACGACCCTCACCGACATGGTGCAGACCTCCGCCGCGATCAACCCGGGCAACAGCGGTGGCGCGCTGGTCGATCTGAGCGGCCACATCGTGGGCATCCCGACGCTGACCGCCGTCGACCAGGAGCTCGGCGGGGCGGCGCCCGGCATCGGCTTCGCGATCTCGTCGAACACGGCGCGCAACATCGCCCAGCAGATCGTGAAGAACGGCCGGGTCACCGACTCGGGGCTGGCCGCGCTCGACGTCTCCGTCCGCACGGTGGTCGACCAGAGCGGCAAGCCGGTCGGCGTGGGCGTGGTCTCGGCGAAGCCGGACGGCGCGGCGGCGAAGGCCGGGATCACGGCCGGGGATCTGATCACCGCGGTGGACGGCACCCCGACGCCGAGCGCCTCGGCGCTGTCCGAAACGCTGGCCACGCTCAAGCCGGGCCAACAGGTCCCCGTCGCCGTGACGCATGAGGACGGTTCGACGGCGACCGTCAATGTGACGCTGGGCACGCTCGCGGTCAGCTGACCGCCGGGGCTGGCCCAGCCCTTTTCCGGGCGGGCCCAGGCGAATTCGCGCCCCTCGCACGTCTCTCGGGCAGCCTTGGAGAATCGCCGCGGCCCGAACGGTCTCATACTGTGGTCCGTATCATGAGCCGCGATGGACGCTGCTCGTGACCGGATGGCACTCTCGGCAGAGACCGCCCTCTTCGCGAAGGACGACAGGATGACCGAGTCGGGCACGCCGAAAACCCCCGCGGCGGTGGGGGCCGTGGGAAGCGTGCGCACGCATCAGGTGAGGCGGCACTGCGGCGAGGGGCAGTGGGCCCTGGGACACTTCACCCCGCTCAACCCCAACGAGCAGGCCAAGAAGGACGACGACGGGCTGAACATGCACGGCCGGATGCGCTGGCGGGGACTGTACACGCAGCGCCGACCCGGAATCGACGGCGGCAAGACCGCGATCCTGGAACCCGAGGACCTCGACGACGAGTACTTCATGCTGCGGGTCCGCGTCGACGGCGGCCGCCTGTCGGTCGCCCAGCTGCGGGCAATCTCCGAGGTCTCGGTCAAGTACGCGCGGGGCACCGCCGACGTGACCGACCGGCAAAACGTCCAGCTGCACTGGATCCGCATCGAGGACGTCCCGGCGATCCGGCAGATCCTTGAGGCCGTCGGCCTGGAGACCACCGAGGCCTGCGGCGACGTCCCGCGCGTCATCCTCGGCTCGCCGATCGCTGGCGTCTCCCGCGACGAGTTCCTCGACGGCACCCCGGCGATCGAGGAGATCAACGAGCGGTTCATCGGCTCCAGGGAGTTCTCCAACCTGCCGCGCAAGTTCAAGACCGCGGTCTCCGGCCTACAGGACGTGGTGCAC
>NZ_DASYZI010000051.1:0-13731 GCF_035946395.1 Actinocrinis sp. | reverse complement strand
CGCGCGTAGATCAGCCGCGGGTTGCGCTCAAGACAGGCGTCGGGCCCGAGGCCGAGCCGCTCCATGACCCCGGGTCGCATGCCTTCGACCAACACGTCCGCGCGCGCGGCCAGGTCGAGCGCGGCACCCAGGGCGTCCGGCTGCTTGAGGTCGAGCGCGACGATCGTGCGGCCGCGGTCCAGCGGATCGCCGGGATGCGGCGCCGCCGTCAGCCCCCGATCGGTCGGGTTCGTGACGCGCAGCACGTCGGCGCCGAGGTCGGACAGCAGCGTGCAGGCGAACGGCGCAGGGGCGAGCGAGGCGAATTCGAGGACGCGAACACCGCCGAGGGGACCAGCGTCACGACGGCTCGTCGAATTTGACCGTGGCCTGGTGGGCGACTGTTGGCTCGCCCGCCGCTGCGCGTCGGCCGGCGCTGCGCCACCGGCCACGGTTGACTTCGGCGAGGGGTCATGGTTCGACATGCTGCGAGCATAATTCGACACGGCGTCAATTCGGCACCGCACAATTACGTACGATGGCGGACTGTGAGCGGTGCGCATGCTCTGCCGTCGCGGGACGATCGCGGCCGGGAGCCGATGGGGTTCACCCGGTGGGCCGCGGCGCATCACGTGCGGGCGGCGCTCGTCGGCGCGCGCCGACGCGGCGTGGACGTGGCGCCGCTGCTCAGGCAGGCCGGGATCGAGCCGGGGGTGCTGGCCGAGGAGCACGGCCGGGTGACCGGCGCGCAGTTCGTCGTGCTGACCAAGGCATTGTGGGACGCCCTGGACGACGAACTGCTCGGCCTGGGCTCGGCGCCGCTGCGCGTCGGCACCTTCGCGATGATGGCGCACGCGGTCGTGCATTGCAGCCCCGATCTGCGCACGGCGGTACGGCGCGCGGATCGCTTCTACCGGCTGTTCCCGGCCGGTCCCCGCTTCGAGTTGACCGAGCGGGGCGCGGTGGCCCGGGTCGAGTTCGACTTCTCCGGCTACGACGACCCCGACCGCTTCGCGGCCGAGTCGCACCTGGTGGTCTGGCACCGGTCGGCCTCCTGGCTGATCCGGCGGCGCATCGGCCTGCACGAGGTCGAACTCGGATATCCCGCTCCCCCGCACGCCCTCGAATACGGCCTGTTGTTCGGCACGGACTGCCGTTTCGACGCCGCGGCCACCGCGGTCAGCTTCGACCGGGCGCTGCTGGACCAGCCGGTGGTGCAGGACGAGGCGGCGCTGCGGGCGTTCCTGCGCCGCGCGCCGTGGGACATCCTTGCCCGGATGGACTACGGCCAGGAGGTCTCCGCGCAGGTGCGGCGGCTGCTGAACCAGGCGCTCGGCGAGCGCGGCGGCACCGTACGCGACAACACCGCACGCGACGACACCGCGCCCGGCGGCCTGCCCGGACCCGAGCAGGTGGCCGCGCGCCTGTCGATCAGCCCGCAGACGCTGCGCCGCAAGCTGGCCGCCGAGCAGACCAGTTTCCAGCGGGTACGCGACCAGTTGCGGCGCGACGTGGCGGTCTCGGCGCTCGCCCGCGGCGACTCGTCGATCGAGGAACTGTCCGAGCGGCTCGGCTTCTCCGAGCCGAGCGCGTTCCACCGCGCCTTCCGTCGGTGGACCGGCGCGACGCCGCGCGCCTATCAGGGGTCATATCAGGAGACCGGCCGGGACGCTGCCGGCATTTAGGCCGTGGCAGACGGCCTTCGGCCGCAAGCGAGGCGCGCCATGGCGGCAGGTAGCAGGGGGACGCCCTCGCACTGGGGTGTTGCCACGATCCCTGGAAACCGCCGGTTGTGCGTGGGCGTCCCCGCAACGCAGCCAGATGTCGTCATGGGCGACGAGAGGAGTGAAGGCTGGCTCGGCCACGGCGCCAGTTAGGGCGGGCGCGGGCTCGGGCTCGGCGGTTCCCGCGGGAACCGTCCGGCCCGATCCGGCATCATTTCCTGCGTGACGATTGGCCAACTGGATTCGACCGGCCGCCACGCGGCTTCCCGGCACGCCCGGCACGCGCTGAGCAAGGTCCCGGAAGTGACCGTCTACTTCTGGATCACCAAGGTGCTGACCACCGGCATGGGCGAAGCCTGCTCGGACTTCCTCTCGCACGCCTTCGGGCCGGTGCCCGCGGTCGGGCTCTCCGGGCTGGTCCTGGCCGGCGTGCTGTGGGTCCAGTTCCGCGCGCCCCGGTACAAGGCGTCGATCTACTGGACGGCCGTGGCCATGGTCAGCGTGTTCGGCACGATGGCCGCCGACGTGCTGCACGTCGGCCTGCACATCCCCTACGGCGTGTCGACGGCGTTCTACCTGGTCGTGCTGCTCACGGTCTTCGCGCTCTGGAACACCAGCGAGAAGACGCTGTCGATCCACAGCATCCACACCCCGCGGCGCGAGGCCTTCTACTGGATGACGGTGATGGCCACCTTCGCGCTGGGCACCGCGGCCGGTGACCTGACCGCGACGACGCTGGGCCTCGGCTACTTCTCCTCCGGGGTCATGTTCGCCGTCTTCTTCGCGATCCCCGGGCTGCTCTACCGCAGCCGCATGCTCGGCTCGGTCATGGCGTTCTGGCTGTCGTACATCATCACCCGGCCGCTCGGCGCCTCGTTCGCGGACTGGATGGCGGTCTCGCACGCGCGCGGCGGGCTGAACATGGGCCTCGGTCCGGTCACGGTGGCGTGGCTGATCGCGATCCTCGGCTTCGTGGCCTACCTGGCCGTCAGCCGCCGGGACGTGCAGACGCAGTAGGTTCGGCGCGGTCAGGAAGGTCAGCAACACTGAGCGCGCAGGTCATGAGACTTCGCCGCCCCGCGCGCCTACCGTGGCTGGTATGACCGATGCACTGATCTTCGACGCGGTACGCACACCGCGCGGCAAGGGCAAGCGCGGGTCGCTGCACAGCGTCAAACCCGTCTCCCTCGCCTCGGGCCTGCTGCGGGCCCTGGCCGAACGCACGAACCTGGACACCGCCGCGGTGGACGACGTGGTGTTCGGGATCGTCTCGCCGGTCGGCGAGCAGGGCTCCGACCTGGCCCGCATCGCGGTGCTGGCCGCGGGCTGGGACCAGGGCGTGCCCGGCACCCAGCTCAACCGGTTCTGCGCCTCCGGCCTTGAGGCGGTGAACATCGCCGCCGCGAAGGTGGCCTCGGGGTTCGACGACGTCGTGGTCGCGGGCGGTGTCGAGTCGATGTCGCGGGTGCCAATGGGCTCGGACGGCGGGGCGTGGATGGCCGACCCGGAGACCAGCCTCGCGGTGAACTTCGTGCCGCAGGGCGTCTCGGCCGACCTGATCGCCACGCTGGAGGGGTTCAGCCGCGAGGACGTGGACGGCTTCGCGGTGCGCAGCCAGCAGAAGGCGGCGAACGCGCGCGACAAGGGCTACTTCGAGCGTTCGATAGTCCAGGTGGCGGACCGGAACGGCACGGTTCTGCTGGCAGCGGACGAGACGATCCGGCCGGAGACGACGCTCGCCGGGCTCGGCGCGCTCAAGCCCTCGTTCGACTTCCCCGGGCAGCTCGGTTACGACTCGGTGGCGATCGACCGGTACCCGCAGGTCGAGCGGATCGAGCACGTGCATCACGCGGGCAACTCGTCGCAGATCGTGGACGGCGCGGCTGCGGTGCTGATCGGCAGTGCCGAGGCCGGGCGTCGGCTCGGGCTGCGCCCGCGTGCCCGGATCGTGGCGTTCGGCGCGGTCGGCACCGAGCCGACCATCATGCTGACCGGCCCCGGGCCCTCGGCGCGCAAGGCCCTGGACCGGGCCGGGCTGTCCGTGGACGACATCGACCTGTTCGAGATCAACGAGGCGTTCGCGGCCGTGGTGCTGAAGTTCTGCCGTGACCTCGGCGTGGACGAGGAGCGGGTCAACGTCAACGGCGGGGCCATCGCGCTTGGCCATCCGCTCGGCGCCACCGGGGCGATCCTCGTGGGCACCCTGCTGGACGAGTTGGAGCGCCGCGACCTGCGGCGGGGGCTGACGACGCTGTGCGTCGGCGGCGGCATGGGCGTGGCGACGATCATCGAACGGGTGTGACCGTGACTCAGGACGCTAATTCTCAGGGTGCCGCTACTTCTCAGGGCACTCCCATCCCGGGCATCCGCCTGGAACGGGACGCCGACGACGTCATCACCCTGACGATCGACCAGGAAGGCCCCGTCAACACGATGAACACCGGCTTCCGCGCGGCGCTCGGCGAGGCGGTCACGCGGCTGGAGGCCGAACGCGAGTCGATCCGCGGCGTGGTGGTCACCTCGGCGAAGAAGACCTTCTTCGCGGGCGCCGACCTTCGTGAGCTGGTGCGGGTGACCAAGGACGACGCCGCGGAACTCGCCCGCAGCGTGGAGGCGGTCAAGTCGCACCTGCGCCGGCTGGAGAAGCTCGGCCGTCCGGTGGCCGCGGCGGTCAACGGCAGCGCGCTCGGCGGCGGCCTGGAGATCGCGCTGGCCTGCCACCACCGGGTCGTGCTCGACCGCGACGACGTGCGGCTCGGCTTCCCCGAGGTCACGCTCGGCCTGATCCCGGGCGCGGGCGGCGTCGTGCGCACGGTGCGGATGATGGGCGTGCAGGCGGCGCTGCCGCTGCTGATGGAGAGCAGGCAGCTGCGACCCGCCGCGGCGCTCAAGGCCGGCTGGGCCGACGAGCTCGCGTCAGACCTCGACGACCTGGCGGCCAAGGCGCGCGCCTGGGTGCTGGCCAACCCGGACGCGATCCAGCCGTGGGACAGGAATCCCGGCGCGGTCGGCGTCAAAGACCTGAAGCCGTCCGACCCGGCCTCGTACCCGCTGCTGGCGGTCGCCCCGGCCGTGCTGCGCAAGGAGACGCACGGCACGATGCCCGCGCCGGAGAAGGCGCTGGCCGTCGCCGTCGAGGGCGCGCTGCTGGACTTCGACACCGCGTTGCAGGTCGAGGGCCGGTACTTCGTCGAGCTGGCCACCGGGCAGATCGCCAAGAACCTGATCGGCACGTTCTTCTTCCAGATGAACGAGATCAAGGCCGGGGCGTCGCGGCCGTCCGGCGTCGAGAAGCATCGGACCACGAAGGTCGGCGTACTCGGCGCGGGCATGATGGGCGCGGGCATCGCGCAGGTCACCGCGGTCGCAGGGATCGACGTCGTACTCAAGGACGTCGACATCGCGGCGGCCGGGCGCGGCAAGGCCGCGGTCGCGAAGCAGCTCGAAGGCCAGGTCGCAAAGGGTCGCCTGACGCCCGAGAAGCTGCGAGCGGCCCTGGGCCGCATCACCACCACCGACGACTACGCCGACCTCGAAGGCTGCGATCTGGTCATCGAGGCCGTATTCGAGAAGCGTTCGCTCAAGAACGAGGTGAACGCCGCCGCCGAGGCCGCCGCGCTCCCGGACGCCGTGATCGCGTCCAACACCTCGACGCTGCCGATCACCGGCCTGGCCGAGGCGGTGCGCAGCCAGGACCGCTTCATCGGCCTGCACTTCTTCTCTCCGGTCCCGAAGATGAGGCTCGTCGAGATCATCCGCGGCGCGAAGACCTCCGACGCGACGCTCGCCCGCGCCTACGACTACGTCCTCCAGATCGGAAAGACGCCGATCGTGGTGAACGACTCGCGCGGCTTCTACACTTCGCGCACCTTCGCCACGTTCATCACCGAGGGTGTCAGGCTGCTGGCGGAGGGCGTGCACCCGGCGCTGATCGAGAACGTGGCGAAGAAGGCCGGGATGCCGGTCGGGCCGCTGGCCGTGCACGACGAGGTGACTCTGACGCTCTCGCTCAAGGTGCGCGACCAGACCCTCGCCGACCTGGCCGAGCGCCCCGAGGCCGCGGCGATGGCCAAGGAGATGGAGAACGACCCGGCGTTCCGCGTCATCGACGAGTTCGTGCACGAACTCGACCGCCCCGGCAGGGCGGGCGGCGCGGGCTTCTACGAGTACCCGCAGGACGCGCCGAAGCACCTGTGGCCCGGCCTCGTCACGCGATACACGAGGCCTGACGCAGGCGTGAGCGAGCAGGACGTGCGCGACCGGCTGCTGTTCATCCAGTCGCTGGAGACCGTCCGCTGCCTTGAGGAGAGCGTGCTGACCTCGAACCGGGACGCGAATCTGGGCTCGATCCTGGGCATCGGCTTCGCGCCGTGGACCGGCGGCGCGATCCAGTTCGTCAACGCGTACGGCGTCGAGGAGTTCGCCGCACGCGCCGACTACCTGGCCGACACGTACGGCGAGCGCTTCCGCCCGCCGCGCCTGCTGCGCGAGAAGGCCGCCAGGCACGAAGCGTTCTGATCAACCGGCATCAGCGTCGGCATCAGCACTCACACGATCGCCGCCGCGTATGTAGCCATGCGGCTATGTAGGCAGCCGGTTGATTGCGTGATCCCCGGCCGCCCACAAGTACTGCACCGCGTAGGCCCGCCACGGCCGCCACTCGGCGGCGTGGCGGGTCAGCGCCGCCGGGCTGCCCGGCAACCCGAGTGAGCGCGCAGCAAGCCGCATGCCCAGGTCACCCGGCACGAACGCGTCAGGATCGCCGAGCCCACGCATCGCGATGATCTCCACCGTCCAAGGCCCGAACCCAGGCAGCGCACTGAGCCGCTCCCGCGCACGCACCGTTCGAAATCTCCGTACACGCTCCCAGCCTCAGCCAGGGCCGACCCGCGAGTCCAGCGGAAATCCGACACGTACGTCACTGCCCGGCAAGTCAGGGCAGAGCGAAATACCCGGAAGTGGCCGCCTGGAAATGCCGGAAGCCGGGAGTCGCGTTCCCGGGTGCGTTCAACCGCTCCGCAGCAGCCATGACGGGCGCAGCTGTGTCTGCGGCCGGAAGCTCAGTCCAGACAGGCGATGAGCTGCTCGAACGCCGCGGCGTCGCCGTCCACCGTGATGGTCGCCGACTCGTGGCGCATGCGCTCCTTCAGGTGTTTGTGCAGGATCGTGATGTAGTTCACCGACTCGGTCGTCACGACGGCATCGGCGACTTCCTGCGCCGGCTCGGTGGTGGCGGACAGTTTCCCCTTGGCGAGGACTGCGGTGACCGTCCCGTCGGGGAAGCGGAAGGAGACCACGCGGCGCGGCGCGTCAGGTCCCGGCGACTTGAACATGTGCCGCAGCCCGAGGGCGAAGTTCGCCGGCGTGGACAGGTCGGGCTTGAAGTCGATGTAGCGGATCCACTTGTACGGGTTGCGCAGCGCGCGCTGCTCGGCACGTGTGCCGGAGGTCACGTAGACCGGCTCGGGGTACTTGCGCAGCGTCATCAGCGTTTGCTGCCGGTGTTTCGCCGGGTCCGCGAGATAGTCGCCGATGTGCTCGTCGCCCGCCGGGCACACGGCCACGCAATAGCCGGACCGGTAGGTCGGGTTGAACTCCAGCCCCTGGGCGATGACGATCGTCTCCTCACGGCGGAACTTCGCCCGGTAGGCAGCCGGTCCGCCCTCCGCCGTGAGCGTTTCCACCCAGTCGGCGGTCATCTGCGGGAATTCGTGGTAGTTGTGGCCCATACAGGCGAAGAAGTCGAAGTCTTCGTCCTTGTGGATGGCGTTCACGGGGCAGGCGGCGACGCACAGATTGCAGTCGAAGCAGGGGTTGTAGTCGAGCGGCTTGTTGTACTCGTCCAGCTCGCGGTCGATGATGATCGTTTCGAGCAGGATGAAGTTGCCGAACTCGGGGTGGATCACGTTGCGGTTCACACCCATGTGGCCCATGCCGGCCTCGGTGGCCACGATCTTGTGCGAGATCAGCCAGAATCCCTTGCCCGGCGACGGCGCCAGTTCCAGCGGGAAGCCCGTGGGAGCGGAGTTGGCGCGTATCCCGTGACGGTCGAGTTCGGAGCACAGTTCGGCGGCGATCTCGTCGAGCTTGTTGGTCGTCAGCTTCCACGTCACGTCCGCGGGCGTGCGCGCGGGCACGCGGGTGGCCATCTTGTTGATCTTGCGGACCAGCGAGATCATGGTCTTGGCTTCGGGCATCATGAAGCGGGCGTTCTCGCCCTCCTGGCCGAGTCCGGGCCGGGAGACCTCGACGAAACCGACGTCGTCGACACCGTGGCGCATACACAGTTCCCGCAGCCACTGCGCTGAGATGATCTCGACAGCCTCCTTGCCGGACCGGGGCGGCAGGCCGCGCTCGTGGACTCGGCGCGCCTCCTCGGCCTCCGGCGTTCCGCGGAAGACCTGGCCCGGCTTGTCGGCGTTCTGCATGTGATCGAGCCTATGTGGACGGCGCTGACCGTTTCAATCAATTGCCGCCATGCGGCAACGCGGGAGAAGCCGACGCACCGACGACCGTATCGCGAGCGTCAGGGGCCGCAGATCACGGCCGAAGTAACGACCACAAAGCCGCATGTGGTGACGTACGTGTCGGATTTCAGCTGGACCGTGTGGCGAGGGTCTGCTGGACTGGCGTCATGACGACGATCACCGAGAAGGCCGAGTTGCTGCATGCGCTGCATCGCCGAGGCGAGCCGCTGATTCTGGCCAACGCATGGGATGTGGCCAGTGCACGCCTAGTCGAGGAGGCCGGTGCGAAGGCGGTGGCGACGACCAGTGCGGGGGTGGCGTGGAGTCTGGGCGCCGCAGACGGCGACCGGCTTGGGGTTGAGGCGGCGGTCGCGCTAGTCGCGCGGGTGGCGGCGGCCGTGAGTGTGCCGGTGACGGCCGACATCGAGAACGGTTTCGCGCAGACGCCCTCGGGTGTCGCCTCGACGATCCGGGCTGTGCTGGCCGCCGGAGCGGTGGGCGTCAATCTTGAGGACGCGGTCTACCTGGAGTCCGGCGTCCGGTTGCGCGATACGGCGCAGCAGGCGGAGCGGATCGCTGCGGCACGGGAGGCTGCTGCCGCTGCCGGGGTGAACCTGTTCATCAATGCACGCATCGATACGTATTTGCTGGCGGTGGGTGGCCCGGCTGAGCAGCTCGACGCGACGGTTGCTCGCGCTGCGGCGTTTGTGGCGGCGGGGGCCAGTGGTGTGTTCGTGCCCGGTGTGGTCGATCCGGCGACGATTTCGGCGCTCGTCTCGGCGATCGACGCTCCGCTCAACATTCTGGCCGGGCCGAGCGCTCCGCCGATCCCTGAGCTGGCGGCGCTTGGCGTCGCGCGGATCAGTCTCGGGTCGTCGATCGCGGCGGCGGCTTACGCGCTCGTTTCGCGCGCCGCACGGGAAGCGTTCGGCGAGGGCACGTACACGGAGATCGGTCAGGCGCTTGGTTACGGGCAGCTCAACGAGATCATCGCCGGGGATTGACCATCAGTGGGGCCGACCGGGGCGGGGCCGAGAGTGGAGTCTCGGGCGGGATTCGAGGGCTGGGATCCGGGTGCGGGGGGGCCTCGGCGACCGGGGCTGAAAGGAAACTTGCGAAAGTTGCGCGATTCGGGCCGACGGGCAAGTCCACCGGTGCGGAGACGGGTTGGCGCGCCCCAGAGTGCGGCTGTGGCGCGCCAACAGGCCTGGCAGTGGTGTTGCCTGCGGGGTTACCGAATGTTGCGTAACCTCGCTCGAATGTTATCGCAGGCTCACCGGGGATCACAACAGGTGTGTGGAACGCGATCGGGGACGGCCGACGGTTCCATGCGCTGACGTTGGCGTTACCATGCCTGCCATGAGCCCTGCAAAGGTCCAGTCCCAGCGCGGTGAGCCGTCCGGCGACGGCACGGCGACCCTGGCGGAGATCGCCCGTGCCGCGGGAGTGTCCACTCCGACAGTTTCGAAGGTGCTGAACGGCCGCGCCGACGTCGCTCCGGCCACCCGGGTGCGCGTCGAGGAACTGCTGAGACGGCACGGCTACAGCCGGCGGCGGGGCAGCGGGCAACCCGCCGCGCTGCTTGACCTCGTCTTCCACGAACTGGAAAGCGCGTGGGCGATGGAGGTGATCCGCGGTGTGGAGAACGTCGCCCGCGAGACCGGCCTGCACGTCGTGCTCTCCGAGTCCGCGGGGCGGCTGAGCCCCGGGCAGACCTGGGTGGACGGGGTGCTGGCGCGGCGGCCGACCGGCGTGGTGCTGGTGCTCAGCAACCTGGATCCGGGCCAGCGGGCGCAGCTGACCAGCCGCGACATCCCGTTCGTGGTGATGGATCCGGCGGGCGACCCGGGCGACGACGTGCCGTCGGTGGGCGCGACCAACTGGCACGGCGGCCTGGCCGCGACCCGGCATCTGATCGAGCTCGGCCACCAGCGGATCGCGGTGATCGGCGGGCCGGCGAAGATCATGTGCAGCCGGGCCCGGATCGACGGCTACCGCGCCGCGCTGGACACCGCAGGCCTGCCGATCGACCCCACGCTGATCCGCGAGGGCGACTTCCACCACGAGGCGGGGTACTCGATCGGCCTGGAACTGCTCCAGCTGCCCGACCGGCCGACCGCGGTGTTCACCGGGAACGACCTTCAGGCGCTCGGCCTGTACGAGGCGGCGCGCGAACTGGGACTGGTGATCCCGCGCGACCTGAGCGTGGTCGGCTTCGACGACCTGCCGATCGCCCGATGGATCGGGCCACCGCTGACCACGGTGCGCCAGCCGCTGACGGAGATGGCCGAGGCGGCGGCCCGGCTGGTGATCGACCTGAGCCGGGGCAAGCGGCCGAACCCGCTGCGGGTGGACCTGGCGACGCGGCTGGTGGAGCGCAGCAGCACGGCGCCGCCGCCGCGCCGGTCGTGAGGTGTTCGAAGGCAGGTGGGTACGTACTCGTACACGCGTGCATGCGTTGCAAGAGCGCGCATTGTGAGATCGAAATGAGAGATCTTAGCGGGGCGGGAACGCGTTGACGGGTCGGCGCGGCGGTCGTAGCGTTTCCGACATAGTTCGATCACATGTCTGAAACTTTCGAGAGAGGCGTCGCGTTGACTGCTTCCCGCCGCTTCCGGGCCGCGATCCTCGGTGCCGGGGGTATCGCCGAACTCGGTCATCTGCCCGCGCTTCGCGCCCAATCCCACCGCGTCGACGTGGTGGCCGCGGCGGACGTGGATCCGGATCGACTCGACACCTTCGTCCGGAAGCACGAGATCCCTGCGGGCTACGGGTCGCTCGAAGCGATGCTCGAAGAGCAGCGTCCTGATCTGGTGCACGTCTGCACGCCGCCTTTCGCGCACGTCGACGCCGTTGTGAGCATACTGAACGCCGGCTCCTGGGCACTGGTCGAGAAGCCCCCGGCGCTTTCACTGGCCGAGTACGCCCGCATCGAGCGGGCCGAGCGCGACGGCGGCCCGTACGCGAGCGTGGTCTTCCAGCACCGGTTCGGCGCGGGAGCGCTGCGGCTGGCCCGGCAGGTCGAGACCGGCGAGCTCGGACGGCCGCTGGTCGCGCAGTGCGACACGAGCTGGTTCCGCGGGCACGGGTACTTCCAGGTGCCGTGGCGCGCGAAGTGGGCCACGGAGGGCGGCGGCCCGACGATGGGCCACGGCATCCACCAGATGGACCTCATGCTGGCCGTGCTCGGCGAGTGGGAGGAGGTGCGCGCGATGGCCGGGCGGCTGGACCGGGCGGTCGAGACCGAGGACGTCTCGATGGCGCTGGTCCGGTTCTCGTCGGGCGCGCTGGCGACCGTGGTCAACAGCATCCTGTCACCGCGCGAGGAGTCCCGGCTGCGCTTCGACTTCACCGACGCAACCGTTGAGTTGAAACACCTTTACGGTTATACGGACGCGAATTGGACGTACACACCGGCGCCGCACGTGTCCGAAGACACCGCGCGGATCGCGGGATGGACGCGCGGGGCCGGGGATGACGGTCAGTCGGCTGGTGAGGGCAGTTCGCACACGTCGCAGCTTCGGTACGTCCTCGACGCGATGGAACGCGGCGAGCGGCCGCCGACCAGCGGGCCGCAGGGGCGGGCTGCGCTGGAGCTGATCACCGCGCTGTACCGCTCGGCGTTCACCGGACAGCCGGTGCTGCGCAGTCAGCTCGGGCCGGATGACCCCTTCTACCACCAGCTGCACGGCGGCGTGCCGGGCTGGGCGCCCGAGGCGAGCGGAGAAATCGAGAGTGGTGGGACCGGCGTGAGCGGGACAGGTGTGAGCGGGAGCGGTGTGGGCGTAAGCGTAGGCGGCGCGAGTGACGGCAGCGTGGGCGGCGAAGGGGATGGGCTGCGCGTGGCGCGGCTGACGCGGCGGGACGAGAAATCCTCGCTCAGCGTCGAGGCCGGCGGCACCGAGCTGCTGCGCTACGACTACCGGCCGCAGCTCGACACGTTCGAATGCCGGAGCCCTTACTTTCATCCGCTGCGCACGCTCTCCGGCGGAACGGTCACCTGCAACCGGCCGAACGACCACCGCTGGCACAAGGGGCTCGCGATGACCGCGTCGCACCTGTCGCAGCAGAACTTCTGGGGCGGCGGGACGTACGTACACGGAGCGCCCGGCTGGGGGTACGTCAACCTGCCGAACGTGGGCCGGATGGAGCACACCGGCTTCGACGAGGTGACCGACGGCGGGGGCGCCGGCGGTACCGGTGACGCGGGGTTCGTCGAGACGCTGGACTGGATCACCTCGCGCGACGAGCTGTGGATCCGGGAACGGCGCACGCTGGCCGTGCGGGACGTCGATCCGGACGGCGGAAGCTGGGTGCTGGAGTTCGGCACCGAACTGCACAACGTGCGCGGCCAGAGCCTCGACTTCGGCAGCCCGACGGTCTTCGGCCGGGAGCTGGCCGGGTACTGCGGCTTCTTCTGGCGCGGCCCGCGCGAGTTCACCGGTGGCGCGGTGCTCACCTCCGGCGGACGCGAGGGGCAGCCCGCGGCGATGGGGCACACCTCGCCGTGGCTCGCGTTCAGCGGCGAGTTCGACGAGCGCGACGGCTCCGCCACGCTGCTGTTCGTGCCCGACCCGGCGAACCCCGGCGGCGATCCGTACTGGTTCGTGCGTAGCGAGCCGTTCGCCGCGGTGAACCCGTCGCTCGCGTTCTTCGACTCGCTCGAACTGCCCGCCGACCAGACACTGCGGCTGCGCTATCGCGTCGCCATCGCCGACGGAGTCTGGGACCACGCGCGGATCGAGGCGTACCTGGAGGCACATCCGTGGTGAACACGGCAGCTGACAAGACTGGCGCGACGGCCGGAGTCGTCGAGTCGCCGCAGTTTCCCGGTGGTACGGCAGTCTCAGGGCTGCACGTCTACGAGTGGGCCGCGGACGACGGACTGTGCGGCGGCTCACCCCATGTGCACCTGGCGTGCACGGAGGCTTACATCGTCGTCGGCGGCGAGGGCTCGCTGCAAACGCTGACCACGCAAGGCCTTCGTGAGACTGCGCTGCGCGCCGGCACCGTGGTGTGGTTCGGACCGGGCACGATCCATCGCGCGATCAACGGCGATGGCGCACTGCGTGTCGTGGTGCTGATGCAGAACGCCGGCCTGCCCGAGGCAGGGGACGCAGTGCTCACATTCCCCTCCGAAGTGCTCGCCGACGCATACGCATACGCACGCGCGGCGTCGCTCCTCGATCCGAACGCGTCGCATGCCTCTGACGAACAGGCGGCGCGGCGACGGCGCGACCTCGCCGTGACCGGCTTCCACCGACTCGCCGAGCAGATCGAATCCGGAGACGACGACGCGTTGGAGGAGTTCTACCGGCAGGCGTTGGCGTTGCGCGCGGACCGGTTTGCGCAGTGGGAGGAGCTGTGGCGCGATGGTCCCGCGCTGGCCGTTCAGCGCACTGCCGAGCACTTGGCGGCGCTGCGGCAGGGCGGGATCGGCCACCTGCTGCGCGCGGCGGCCGAGGTGCGGAATGCGCCGGCACCTGCGGACCGCCGCTACGGGATGTGCGGCCGTCTGGACACGTACGACGTCGCCTTGAAGCGCGAGGCGTGACCATTCG
>NZ_DASYZI010000050.1:0-2515 GCF_035946395.1 Actinocrinis sp. | reverse complement strand
CATCAGTCCGCCTCCACACTGCCGCTCACACGCAGTTTGCGGCGCGCCCGCTCGTAGAAAGTCGTATTACCAAGACGTACTACCCGGGCCGCGGCCCGGCTCGCCGTGACTTCCAGCCGGTCACCGGCTCCCAAACGCGTGGCCACCGCACCGTCGACCTCCACGGCGAGCGGTCCGCACGTCGGCAGCAGATTGAGCGTGACCGCTTCGTCCGCAGACAACATGATCGCGCGGTTGAACGCCGAGTGCGCCGACGCGGGAATCACCAGGAATCCTTCGACTGTCGGCGAAACGATCGGGCCGCTGGCCGAGAAGCTGTACGCGGTCGAGCCGGTCGACGTGGACACGATCACCGCGTCGGCGGCGTAACGCACAAACGGCTCGCCCTTAACCAGGACCTCGACCACGGCCATTCCGTCGCCGGGGATACGCACCAACGCGATGTCGTTGAATGCGGTCGCCATCTGCCCATCCGGCAACCGTGCGGCCACGGCCATCCGCTGCTCGACCTGATACCGGTGCTCGTCGATGCTCGTCAGTGCTTGCGCGAGGTCCTTCACGTCGATCTCGGCGAGGAAGCCGAGCCGGCCCAGATTCACGCCGAGCACCGGCGTGGCGTGCCCGGCGGCCATGCGCATGCTGCGCAGCATCGTGCCGTCGCCGCCGAGGCTCACCAGCAGATCCGCGCGTCGCACCAACTCGTCCGCATCCACAGCCACCGCGCTGCAATCGATGCGCCCGATCTCTTCGGGCAACCCGAGCACCGTCCCGCTGCGCATCGTGGCCCATTCCACGATCGCGTCGACAGCGATCTTCGAATCACGCCGTGGGTGCAGCACGAGCCCCACAGTGCTCACCATGCCCATGTCAGAACCTTATGGCAGCGCCGCCCAGCCGCCACGGATTACGGATTCGCGCAACGCCCCAGTCCCGCCGACGCTCCACGTTACTGGGCTCGTCGAACGTGGCTGTGGCCGACCCTGTGCCACTGGCGCTCCACGTTCGACGAGGGCGTTTTTGCCGTCGTTCGTTCTTCTATGAGAGCGTAACGCTCGCCACGACAAGCCACGTTCATCGCAGTCGGCACCGGCAGTGCGGGGGTTGGAGGACCACGGATGACTTCGCGCCCGACGCTTGTTGCAGCGCAGGAAGCCGCGAATCAAGCCACCAGCCGGCGACGGTGGTTCCCATGGTCCATCCGGTCCGCGGCCGATCGCGCTTTCGTAGCAATTCCTCCGTTGATATGGCTGATCTTCGCGTGGCATCGGCGGTGGATCACGGACGACGGGCTGATCGCGGCGCGCACGGTCCGCGAGATCCTGGCCGGCAACGGCCCGGTGTTCAACCCCGGCGAGCGCGTGGAAGCCAACACCTCGGTGCTGTGGACGTGGCTGATTGCCGGGCTCAGCTGGATCTCCAGAGCCGACGTGTACAAGGTCATGATGTACACCGGCCTGCTCTTGGCGCCGCTCGGCCTCTTGTTCGCCCTGCTCGGCGCACGCAAGCTGCACAGACGCAACGCACCCGGCCGCCGACTCATCCCACTCGGCGCGATGGTCGTCGCGGCCCTGCCCCCGTTCTGGGACTTCGCCACCTCAGGGCTGGAAGAGTCACTGATCTTCTGCTGGCTGGGTCTGTGCTGGTGGCTGCTGTGCGGCATCGACCCCGACCCCGACCCAGAATCCGGATCCGCCGGTCGCCGCGCGTACACGACCGCATTCGTCCTTGGCCTCGGCTGGCTGGTGCGCCCGGACATGGCCCTCGGCACCATCTGCTTCCTCGTCGGGTTCTGGTTTGCGCTGCGCCCCACCCTGCGCCGTGCCGTTGCGTTGTCAGCGACCGCCGCAGCGCTCCCGCTGGCCTACGAGCTCTTCCGAATGGGTTACTACGGACTCCTGGCCCCGAACACGGCTCTCGTAAAGGAAGCCTCGGCAGTCCATTTCAGCCTCGGCCTCGCATACTTCGGCAACTACGCTGCTCCCTACTATCTGTGGGTGCCCGCCCTGCTCCTTCTCGCCGCCGCCTCGGTGGCTGTTGCATGGCGTCGCTTCGACCGTCGGGACATCGCGGTCGTGGCGGCCGTCGTGGCGTCCGCCCTGCTGATGCTGCTGTATGTAGTCGAAATCGGCGGCGACTTCATGCACGCGCGCATGCTGCTTCCCGGGACGTTCCTGCTGCTCTGCCCAATCAGCGCACTCCCGCTGCCGCCGCGAACCGCTTTACGCAGCTTCGCGCTGACATCGGCCACGAGCGCAGGCGTGCTTGTCTGGGCACTCCTCTGCGCGACGTTCTGGCGGCTACCGCAGACGCCCAACTACATCCCGTCGAGCGGAATCACGAACGAGCGCGCATTCTGGTCCGAGCGAGTCGGCGCCGCAAACCCCGTCGACGCAACGCCCTACGTGCAGGCCATACTCGGTAACGACGGCGACCCGCGATCAATCGCCTGGCTACTGCTCAACGTCGGCACCCCAAGTCACCCAGTGTTTCTGCTTTCCAGCCCAGCAACGCACAT
>NZ_DASYZI010000049.1:0-3872 GCF_035946395.1 Actinocrinis sp. | reverse complement strand
CGGGTTGCTCTACGCGGGACTCGCGCTCACCAAGCGCGGCGTACGCGTCGTCGAGTTCAACGTGCGTTTCGGAGACCCTGAGACCCAGGTGGTGCTGCCGCTGCTCAGGAGCCCGCTCTCGCAGCTGCTGTTCCACGCGGCAACAGGCACACTCGCCGAGGTCGAGCCGCTGCGTTGGCACGGCGGCGCCGCAGTGACCGTCGTGCTCGCCGCCTCCGGTTACCCTGCGACTCCACGCGGCGGCGATCGCATCACCGGGGTTGACCGTGCGGACGCGATGAACGCGGTGACTGTCTACCAGGCCGGCACGGCCACGGATGTTGACGGGCAGCTCACGAGTTCCGGGGGCCGGGTACTCGCTGTCACCGCGAGGGGCGCGAACCTCGCCGAAGCGCGCGACGCGGCCTACGCGGCGGTGGCCGAGATCGAGCTGCCGGGCGGCCACCATCGCACCGACATCGCGGCCAAGGCGATCGCCGGGTTGATTAGCGCACAGTAATCACTTCGCGACTTTATGGTGACAACGTGACGGTCGTACGGTTCAACCGGATCAACAGGCTCACCCGAACGAGCGGAAAAGCGGGCCGCGCGCATGCCGTGCGTTCGAGCGCGGCGCTACCCTCCGACTGAGGGGAGCGTTTTACGCTCGGTCGCCGCAAGGGTCGCGTCGGCTGGCTGGCGGCGCGTGCGGCGTGCGCTCGTCGACTGGACCGTTGAGGTCCGCCCTCCGGCGACCCAGTGACCTGCGGTTCACGATTCGGGGTGAGCACGGTTGATCGCGGCCTCGACCAAAGCCGTCCGTCAGGCCCGCGCCATCGCGCGGATCTGCGGGGTGGCCGCGGCTGGCTGGATCGCGCTGGCCGTGGCGATATCGGCGGGCCTCCTCGCGGTCTTCCCGAGCCCGACCGGCCTGCCCTTGGTGGCGCTGGTGGTCGGACTCTGCGTTTTTCCGCTGGTGCGCTTCGCCCGGATCGTCCCGCCGCTCTCGCCCACCGTGCACCCCGAGAACGGTAGCTACGGCGAGTTGCTGCTTGCCGTGCGACAGGTCACAGCGGCGCTCGGTGTGAGCGAACCCGTCGGTCTTGAGCTGTCCCCGGACTGCGACGCGTGGCTCGAACCGCGTCCTGGAGGTCCGGTCCTGGTCATCGGCGCACCGTTCCTGTGGTGGCTGCGGGTCAGCGAGCTGCGCGGATTGCTCGCCCCGGTGCTCGCCGGAATGGACGCCGCGCACGATACGCAGATCGGCCGAGCGCGCAGGCTCGTGCGCAGGCTGGACATCGCCGAGTCCCGCGGCTGCCCGCCCTGGCCGCGCCCGTTCGTCGCCACGGTCGCGGCGTCTTGCCGCATTCGCGCCGAGGTGATGGAGCGCGCGATCGGCGCGGCGGCGGCGGAACGGGCCAGGATCGTCGAACCCGCGAGCCGGGTTTACGCCCACGAGCAGGCCGGCTTGGTCGCGGTCGGCTGGGACCGCCTGCTGACCAGACTGGCGATGCCGGCCTGGCGGCGCGGCTACGCTCCGGAGACGCTGAACGCTGCGCTCGTGGCGGCCCTGACCGAGCTGGGCGAGCGCGACCGGGTCGGGCTGGGCCTGGCCGACCGGCTCACCGAGCGCCCCGCCTGCGACCTTCTCGACGAGCCCGGCCTGGTCGACCACGCGGTGTCGGCGCTCGCGCCGCAGGTCTACTACGGCCGACCGGTCGACCGGATCCTGCTCTGGTCCCACTATGTGGCCACGGTCGCCGAACCCGCACTGCGCGCCGAGGCTGCCGACGCCCCGGACCATCCCCTGATCGCGAAGGTCCGTGCGCAGCTCGACGCGCACGCCCGCCCGCACGGCCCCGGGGAGTTGGCCGCCGGGTTGCGCGCGGTCGTGCAGTGCGGCCTGGCCGATCAGGGCCTCGCGGTGTGGGACATCGACTGGCTGGACGGGGTGATTCTGCGCGACCGGGCCGGCCACGCCGTGCCGGTCGACGAACTCGTCCATGGTCTGCTCGACAACGCCGATTTCGCCGCCCTGCGCGACTGGATCACCTACGCGTCGAGCCTCTGATACCCGCTTACATCCTGCGACCTGCGCGGTCTCCCGCGGCAGCCCCACGGCAGCAGAGTTATCCACAGGGTTTATCCACAGTCGAGCAACGAAATCCTCGCGCGGACTTGCGCTCATGGAGAATGGACTTCGGCGGGCCAGGTCTGTCCCGCTGACAGTGCTCGATAAAGAGCAGTGGTTGACAAGGAGCAATCCGCCGTGATCGGACGGTACACCCTCCCCGAAATGGGCCGCGTGTGGAGCGACGCCCACAAATACGAGCTGTGGTGCCAGGTCGAGACCCTGGTCATGGAAGCGCACGTCGCCGCCGGAGTCGTGCCGGCCGACGCGCTCACCGCCGTGCGCGACGCACCCGCCCCCACTCCGGAGGCGGTCGCCGAGATCGAGGCGGTCACCCAGCACGACGTGATCGCGTTCCTGTCCGCCTGGGCGGACAACACGAAGCCACGCGACGCCGCCGCCTATGTGCACTTCGGCATGACGTCGTCCGATCTGCTCGACACCGCCCTCGCCTTGCAGCTGGTCGAGGCCACCGACCTGATCCTGGAGAAGTCGGACCGTCTGGTGGCAGTGCTACGCGACCATGCCCTCACGCACAGGGCGACGCTGCGTGTCGGCCGCACGCACGGCATTCACGGGGAGCCCGACGTATGGGGCCACCGGGTCGCGGACTTCGCCTATGCGGTCGCACGGTCGCGCGACCGCATCCGCACCGCACGCGAGGCGGTGGGCGTGATGGCGATCTCCGGGTCGGTGGGCACGTACTCGAACATCGACCCCGCGGTGGAGCGGTATGTCGCGGACAAGCTCGGCCTGAAGCCCGCGGAGGTCTCGACCCAGGTGGTCATCCGGGACGGGGTCTCCGAGTGGGTCGCCGCGCTGGCCATCATGGCCACCGTCCTGGAGGCCATCGCCCTTGAGGTGCGGCACGGCCAGCGCACCGAGGTGCGCGAGCTGTGGGAGCCCTTCGGCAAGGGTCAGAAGGGCTCCTCCGCGATGCCGCACAAGAAGAATCCGATCATGTCGGAGCGGCTGGCCGGCATGGCGCGGATCGTGCGCGCCCAGATCGTGCCCGTGATGGAGGGCATCCCGCTGTGGCACGAGCGGGACATCTCGCACTCCTCCACCGAACGCATCGCCCTGCCGGACGCCTGCACCGCGCTCGACTACATGCTCAACCTGACGATCCGCCTGATGAACGGCCTGGTCGTCGACGTCGAGCGGATGCGCGCCAACCTGGAGTCCACCGGAGGGCTGATCTACACCTCCACGGTGCTCCTCGAACTGGTCGAGATGGGCCTGTCCCGGGACACCGAGGCCTACCCGCTGACCCAGCGCGCGGCGATGAAGACCTGGGAGACCGGCCGCCCGTTCCGCGAGACCCTGCGCGAGGAGGCCGCGGGGGCGGGCCTGAAGATCGACGAGGCGCGGCTGGACGAGGCCTGCCGCCCCGAACGTTTCGTCGCGAACCTTTCCGGCATGTTCGATCGGCTGGCGGAGCTGAGCTGATATGACCGCGAACCCCGCCTCCACTCCCGGCCGCGCCAACGCGCACAGTTCCGCCGACTCCGCTGACTCCACCGGGTCCGTCAGCCCGCACGGCTCCGCTCGCTCCGTCAGCCCGGACGGCGTCCCCTCATCCACCACGCCTGGCTCCTTCGCGGGCGCCGTGCATCTCGGTTCCGGCAAGGTTCGCGAGCTCTACGCGGTCGACGACCGACTGCTCCTGGTGGCTTCGGACCGGATCTCTGCCTACGACTACATTCTCCAGACCCCGATCCCGGACAAGGGCCGCATCCTGACGCAGCTCTCGCTCTGGTGG
>NZ_DASYZI010000048.1:0-2600 GCF_035946395.1 Actinocrinis sp. | reverse complement strand
GAAAGCGCACCACTGAGCAAACCGCGCTCCCATCCGCGCTCCCACCCCTGGGCGGCGGCCCGGCGGCGGCGCCTGGGACCACGCGAACCCGCTCACGTCGCCTGCGTACTGCTGCGACGCACGCTGCGACTACGTCTTCGTCGGAGCCCCGATGGTCCCCGTCGGCTGGAGCTCGGGCGCCCGTGCCGACCTCGCGCCCGCCGGGCAGGTCACCGTGGCGCGGATCGTCTGTGACCGCCCCCTTACCGGTCACATGGCAAGCGACCATTACGGCGTGCTCGCCGAGATCTGCTGGCCGGGTCGCTCGGGGTCTGCAGCAGCTCTCGACGGGTGACGCTCCGCCCGGCGCGGTTCACTGCGCTACTCATCGAGGACGTCGTCGAGGTCCTCGAGTTCGCCGGTGCCCATGACCGGCGGCATGGCGCAGGGCGGGGCCTGACGCGCGTGTAGCTCGACCTGTCTCAGCACCCGGAGGGCGTTGGCGCCGAGGATCCCCTCCACCTCCCGGTCACTGAAGCCGCTGTCGAGCAGCGCGGACGTCACCTTCGGTAGGTCGGTCTCGTCGCCGAACCCGGCCATCACGCCGGGGACGCCGTTCATGTCGGTGCCCATGGCCAGGTGCTCTGGGCCGACGGTGTCGGCGATGTGCCGGGCGTGAGCGACCAGCTCGGTGATGTCGCGCACACCAGCGCGACGGAACCGGTAGGGCCAGAGCCCGACCACGCCGCCTGTCGAGGCGATTGCGCGCAGCTCGTCATCGGCGAGGTAGCGCGGAAAGTCCTGCAAGGCCCGGGCGCCCGTGTGCGAGGACACCACGGGAGTGGTCGCCGCATCGACCACGGCCAGCAGGGTGGCCTGGTCGGCGTGGGCGACGTCGACCAGGATGCCGAGCCGGTTCATGCGTTCGACAACCCTCAAGCCGAGCGGCCTGAGGCCCGGCGAGGCGCGGCGCAGTACAGGCACCGGCCCGGCGTAACGCTGCCAGGGCAGGCATGTGGTGCCGAGTAGGTTGTCTCTCAGGTGCACCAGCACGATCACGCGGACGCCGCGCTCGTACCACGCATCGATGCGGTCCACGTCCTGTCCAACCGCGTCGGCACCTTCGACGCCGAGCATCACCGCCGGCGCGCCCTGCGCTCGGACCCTGGCCAGTCCCTTGGCCGACCGGACGACGAGGGCACCAGCATCGTCGGCCTGCCGTTCGATCCGGGCGAGCTGTGCCTCGACCGCGTCCCACGGGCTCCGGCCCACGTAGCAGCGTGTGACGATCGGGTCGCCCACCGCCTTGGCGACCGCGGCATCGACGCCGCCCTTCTGCAGCGTGTCGAACCCGACCTCCGCCGGCGCACCAACCGTGACGCCTCGCCACACGGCGCGGAACGGCTGCGGGATGAACCCCGGGCCGTGGGTGTGCAGATCGAGCACAAAGGACCGGCGGTGGAACAGTTCCCCGTTACCGGCTTCGGGCGACACGACGGTCACGCCTCGAATACGACCGTGCGCTCGCGGACCGCAGCCGGGCCGGCGTCGCCCCCGCCCGGCTCCTCGGCGCGCTCGGCGTGGCGCAGCAGGTGCCAGATCGAGGGGCCGAGCAGGTCGAGCTCGGTCGACGCGTAGCGCTCACCGCCGAGGCCGCGCGTCCGCTCGGTCTGCCGGGCCAGTGCATCGGCATCCTGGCGCAGGATCCGCTTACCGTGCTGCCGAACGATGGCGTGCACGACAGGAGCCGGCATGCGGCTCTGGAACCGGACGACGAACCAGGCCCGGGTCCGGAACGCTGACATCGGGAGGTGGACGATCGTGTTTACGAGCCGGAACCACCCGTCGACGGCGTACTCGATCTGCGCGACCGACGGGAGGAAGAAGCGGTCCCAGTGGTGGAACGTGCGGCTCGTGTCTCCCGGCAACCGGATCGGGCCCAGCCCGACGGGCTCGCCAAGGTACTGCACCTCGACCCCGCTATCGGCAGGGCGGCGCACCGCGGTGATGCGGTGGGCATGGCCGCCGCGGAAGATCCCACGGTGCAAGAACGCGGTGTGCGGAACGTCGAGAGCGTTCTCCAGCGAAGCGCGCAGGGTGCAATCGAGGTCGTGCCGGAAGACCACCTCGCCGGCGCCGGGACCGTCGACCGCGGGGAGGGCGAACGGGCGCCGGGTCGGCTCGGCATCCGGCTCTCCCCAGGCCCAAACGATGCCGTCCTGCTCCACTGTGGCGTGCGATGGAACGCACCGGCTACGGCGCGCCTGCGCGCGGCCACCGAGGAGCCCCGGAACGCGCACGCAGTGCCCGCCACCATCGTAGGTCCATCCGTGGTAGCCGCATTCGAGCACGCCATCGCCGGTGACCCGCCCAAGCGAGAGCGGGTAGTTGCGATGGTCGCAGCGGTCGAGGAGGACGGCGGGCGCGCCTTCGGCGCCACGGAACACCACGAGCGGACTGTCCATGAGCGTGACGGCCAGCGGCCGGCGGCCCAGCTCCGACGACCGGGCCACCGGGTACCACCAGCGGCGCGGAAAGGCCACGGAGTACGACATGGCATCCATGCACCCATGATGCCTGTCCTCCAAGGTCGCGGGGCGCCGGCGAGCTCGCTGCGCAGC
>NZ_DASYZI010000047.1:0-11672 GCF_035946395.1 Actinocrinis sp. | reverse complement strand
GCATCAAGATCCCCGACCGCGAGATGAAGCAGCTGATGAAACAGCACGTCACACCCCACGCGTTCCACGGCGAATGGAACTACGACATCACCGCGCCCGAAACGCCCAAATGAGCGTGTCATTCATTTCCAAGCCCTTAGTGTCGGTGCGCCATGAGCAGGATTGAGAACACTGATGACTGATGGGCCGAGTGTGTGGTCTGTGCCCGGCTATACGCACATCCGGGAGCTCGGTGCCGGAGCGAGCGGTCGCGTGCTGGTCGCCCGGGAGAACGAGACCGGGACGCCGGTGGCGATCAAGTACCTCGCCGACGCGGTGCACTCGTCGGGGGACTTCCGCAGCCGATACCGCCGCGAGGCCGAATTGCTCGGTGCGCTGCGATCGCCGTACGTCGCTCGCTTCTACGAATACATAGAGGTCGCGGACAGCGCCGCGATCGTCATGGAGTTGGTCGACGGCCATTCGCTCGGCGAGGTGCTCAAGCACGAGGGGGCGACCGGGCCCGAGGCCGCGCTCAGCGTGCTCAAAGGTTCGCTGTTGGGACTCCACGCGGCGCACGAGGCCGGTTTGGTGCACCGCGACTACAAGCCGGGGAACGTGCTGGTCACCGCCGACGGATCGTCGAAGCTCGTCGACTTCGGGATCGCGGTCGTGCGCGGCGACACCGACGAGGCAGCCGGAACCCCGGCATACATGGCGCCCGAGCAGTGGCAGACGGGCCGGATCACGGCGGCGGCCGACGTCTACGCCGCGACCGCCACGTTCTACGAGTGCCTGACCGGCGAGCGGCCGTTCTCCGGCGCCACGACCGTGGAACTGATGATGCAGCACGCGACCGCGCCGATTCCCGATGAAGCCGTGCCGGAACCGCTTCGACCGCTGATCCGCCGCGGACTCGCCAAGGATCCCGAGGACCGGCCGGCGGACGCCGCGGCGTTCGTCGCGGAACTTGAGGCGTGCGCGACCGCGTTCGGCGACGACTGGGAAGAGCGGGGGCAACGCAAGCTGGCGACCCTGTTCGCCCTGCTGCCGCTGCTGGACTTCGACGTGCGGGACGCGAACCCGTCGGGTGGCACCGCACTGGCCACCACGCTCCTCGGACCCGGCGCGCCGCGATCCGGCCGCAAGTGGATGAGCCGGCGCGCTCTGGCGGGAGTGGCGCTCGGGGCCCTCCTCCTTGGAGGCGCCGTGGTCACCGCCATCGGTGCGCCCGCGGCGGATTCGTCGTCGGCACCCGCCCCCGACGGCCGATCACCCGCACCCGATCCCTCCGCGACCGGCGCGTCGCCTGCGATGACATCGGGTGCGGGCTCTTCGGGCGTGCCGACGCCCTCCTCGGCTGGTGCATCTGCGACTTCTACCGTCGCCGACGCACCTTCCGCGTCGCCGGGACCGTCCGCTCCCGGCCTTCCGCCGAGCGCGGGAGCAGGCTCGACCACCGGCTCACCGACGCCTCGGCTGCTGATCGGCTCTTCGCCTGCGACGGCTCCCAGCAACCCTCCTGCCTCGACCCCGCCGCCACCCCCGACCCTTCACATATCCTCGGTCGGCATCACCCTGTTCGGCTGTTCCGGCCGAGTCGGGGCCGCGGCGACCGTCCAGGTGCAGTCTGACGGCGCTGCGGCGGGGACGCTGTTCCTCACCTGGTTCACCAGCGCGAGCGCAAATGGCCCGCAGTCGGTGGTCCAGCAGCAGAGTGTCGTCCTACCGCAGGGCAAGACGGGCTTCTCCGGCACGTATTCATACGACTTCAGCGACGCCGGATTCGGTTCGCAGCCGTACTGGGGCCTCGCCGTCTCCACGTCGCCGACGGCCCAGTCGGGCGATATGTCCAGCCAGAGCCTCCAGTCCTTCAGCTGTGAAATCCAGTAGGCACGACACGACGAGATTCCCTCGCGGTGAGAGCTGGTACGGCCAGGACCCGCCTGGCCGTACCAGCCCTGATTCGTACGCGGCGACCGCGGCCTAAGAGGTCACCCTAAGCGCTGTTGGCGGTGGGCCAGCGCGTCGGGACGAAGCCCGCGTCGACCAGGGACACGCTGACGTTCACACCGGACGTCGAGCGGAAACGCGCGATCTGGTCTGGGCTGTCGACGTCGATGTCGGTGAAGGGGTTCGACCGCTCCAGGTGGACGACCCATACAGGTTCGCCGTCCGGCGAGAGCCGCGCGAAGATCCCTTCGGATCCCCACGAGCCCTCGCCGCAGCACACGTATCCGCCGTCATCGAGTTCGATCTGCTTCGAGACGACGATCGACGTGACCCATTCCGGGTCCTCGGCGAGTAGCGCGTCGAGGTCGAACGGGTCGCCGACTGTCAGGCCGCCGGGTGCCCGCTGGTCGAGTGTGACGGCGAACGCGCGTCCGTCGGCCAGGTAGAGCGCGTCGCGGATCGGGAGCTCTTCTCGCTCCCACAGCTGTGCGAGCGTTGCGGTCACGGGCATACGGCGGGCCTTTCGGACGTGCCTTCCGGTGGGAGTCGGCCGCCGGCTCGTGCGTTGCGGGGATCTTTGAGCCGTTTCGTGAACGCCTGCTGCCAGGTGCGTCCGGCGGTGGAGATGCCGTCGGGCGCGGCGGGGTCGACGCGGGTGATCGGTACATGTGACGAGTCGACGTCGAGGGCGGCGTCCAGGCGCCGGTTGTCATAGGTGACGAGTTGGCCGTTGACCTCCATGACGCGCAGCGCGGTGCCGGGGCGGGTCCAGTCCCAGGTTCCGGCGCGCATCTGTTCAGCGTAATCGTTGCCGCTGATGGTGCGCTGGGAGAAGTTGATGGTCTTGGGGTCGACCCATTCCGGACCGCCGCCGTCGAGGCCGAGCGGGTCGAGCCAGGTCAGCGGGTTGTCGACGTAAGCGTGATGGTTCGGCGCGGGGGCCAAGCCGAGGGGGTCCGGGCAGGTGTAGCGGCCGGTGGCCGGGTCGTAGTAGCGCTGATAGTTGTAATGCAGGCCGGTCTCGGCGTCGTGGTACTGGCCCGGGAACCGCAGCGCACAGTCGACCTTGGCACTGCCGACTTCAAAGCCGTCCACGGCCGCGTCGCCCGGGTGGCCGGCGTCGCCCCAAAGGCCGGTGGTGCGGCGCCAGGCGATCGTGCCATCCGGGGCGACCAGTTCCTGTGGCGTGCCGACCAGGTCGGTGACGATCGCGTGGAACTGCTCGTCGATCGCCTCCTGTGGCGTGCCACGGTGAAAGGTGCGCCGCCGCTGGGTGATCGGTGTCCAGGTTCCCGGCTCGTAGTCCCAGCTGGTGACGGTGGCGGCGGTCGTGTCGGCGGCGCTGCGGTGTTCTTCGGCGAGCAGCTCGCCGTCCCAGACGAAGCGGATCTCCTCGACCGGCTCACCGCCCGCGCTGAGGCGCTGCTTGGCGATCCGGCGGCCGAGCGGGTCGTAACGGTAGCGCCAGGTTTGCCCGTCAGGCAGGACCGCCTGGACCATCCGGTCCTGCGCGTCATAGGTGTAGATCCACTGTTTGCGCTGCCCGGACAAGGTGCGCCGCGCGACGCCGATCAGCCGACCTTGAGCGTCGTACTCGTAGCTCGTGCGGCCGGCATGGCGCAGCAGCGTGCCGTCGACCTGACGGGGACCCGACACGGGTGCGTCCGTGTTGCGGGTGTCGGTGGCGAGTGTGAGGTTCCCGGCGCCGTCGTAGGCGTAGGTCTCTTTCCACGTGGCCGCGTGCACGGCGGTGACGCGGCCGGACTGGTCCAGCTCGTACCGGCGTGGGCCGTCGGCGGTGTCGGTGGACGCCTGCACTCCGCCATCAGGGCGGTAGGCCCAGGAGCGTTCATGCAGCGTCGTCGCGATGCGCGCCTGCGCGGGGCCCTCCACGCCGAGCACACTGCTTGAGCTCAGGCGGCCGAGCGCGTCCCACTCGTTGGTGAGTGCGACATCCGCGCCGATCCAGCGGTAGGTCTCGCGCCCTGCCGGATCGTGGCCGAAGGTGAGTTGCCGGGCGTCGAGGGTCAGCGAGGCCGGTCGGCCGGTCTTGTCGTAGGTCCAGTGCGAGAGGTGTCCGTTGGCGGTGGCACGCGTGAGCCGCCTACCGGCCGCGTCGAAGGAGCTTGAGACGGTGGCGCCGTCCACGGTCTGCGCGACCACGCGGCCGGCCGCGTCGTATGCGAAGGACAGGTCGCAGTCCTGCGAACGAGCCGCCGTGAGCCTGCCTGCGCGGTCGTATTCGAACGTCACGGATTCGGGCTCTGCGTCGTCGCTGTCCCGCAGTTGCTGCTCGATGATCAGACCACGCTCATCGCGGGTCAGGTCGAGGATCTGTCCCGTGCCGTTGACGCGCCGGGTCAGCTGGCCGGCGGCGTCGTGTTCGTAGCGCAGGGTCCGGCCGTTGAAGTCGGTCTCGCCGGCCAGATTGCCGCTCTCGTCGTAGCGATAGCTCCAAACCGACCGCCGGGGGTTCGTCACCGCAGTCAGGCGCAGTTCGGTGTCGTAGTCGAACGTGTGGCGCGAACTGTCCGGGTCGATGCGCGAGGTGAGCAGGCGGAAGGGTCCGGTCTCGAACCGTGTGGCGGCCCCTTGCGGGTTCACGTGCGCGGCGAGGTTTCCGTTGGCGTCCCACTCCCAGCGCTCGCCGGTGCCGTCCGCGTACGTACGCGCGACCAGGTTGTCACGGCCGTCCCACGACGACCTGGTGACCGCACCGAGCGGGTCGGTCAGCGCCGTGATCCGGCCGTGCCCGTCCCGCGCCGCGCGCCAGGTCGCTCCGAGCGGGTCGGTGATCGAGACCGGCAGCCCGGCGCGGTCGCACTTGATGACGGTCGCCTGGCCGAGGGCGTCGGTCACCCGGACCAGCGCGCCGCGCTCGTCGTAGGCGTAAGCGGTCACCGCTCCGGCCGGGTCGATGGCCTCAAGCAGGTTGCCCCGTTCGTCATAGCCGTAGTGCCATGTCGAACCGTTCGGGTCCGTATACGCGGTCGGCAGGCGCAGTTCGTTGTACTCGGTGCGCGAGATCGATCCGTCGGGGTGCTCTACCTGTACCGCGTCGCCGTGCTCGTTACGTGCGAACCGGGTGATCGCACCAAGCTGGTCGGTGCTGGCGACGATGTGGCCATGGCGGCTGCGCTCGGTCAGGACAGTGCCGCCGCGCGGGTCGGTGCGCGCGGTGACCCGTCCGCGCCCGTCCCTGCGGTAGACGGTCTCGTGCCCGAGCGAGTCGGTGACGGTAGTGGTACCGGCCTCGTCGTCGTAGGCGAATACCGCGGCGAGGTTTCCGTCCTGGCCGCCCACGTGCACCACGCGGCCGTCCGGCCCGTACCGGTATTCGTGCCGGTATCCGGTGCGATCTGTCCAAGCGGTGACTCGATCGTCCTGGTCGTATTCGAACGCGAACGGCAACTCGGTTGCGTCGGTCGTCTCGACCAGGCGCCCGGCGGGGTCATACCCGAAGGTGATGACGGGCTCGTCCGGGCCGCCGGCCGGATCGACCAGGCTCAGGGACCGGACACGGAGCCCGCCGCGAGTCCCGGTGCTCTCGATCCGCAGCCGGTAGCCGCCGGAATGGTAGAGGTCCGTCGGGGCGCCGTCCGCGTCGCAGGCGAAGGTGATCCGGTTGCCGTTGCGGTCCACGATCGCGGATAGCGGCCGGAAGCGGTCGGGGACCGGACCGGGCGGGAAGTCCAGGACCAGCCCGCGTTCCGGCTGGTGCACCGTGATCGTGTCCGACTCGCGGTTCCACGACAGCGGCCACCGCGCGCCCTGCACGGGCAGTACCCGCCGGCCGGGCTGCGTGGGAACCGGGTAGTGCAGCACGACGCCGTCCGGCGCGGCGTAGTGGATCCCGTCGTCATCGATCTCAATGCGCTGATCCAGCGTCGAGGCCCAGGTGCGGCCGAACCAGCGACCCTTGCGATAGCCGGAGATCTGGGTGCGCTCGAACACGAGCGGGAGCACTCCGGGCAGCCGCAGATCGGTCTGCTGCATGAACATCTCGCCCGTCGCCGGGTCCACCGGGTCGTTGCAGGACGGGCGGTCGGACGCGGGCACCGACTCGCCGGCCGGGTCGCCCCCGCTCAACGGCGGCGGGTCGACCGGACCGGACACGCCGGGCGACCCGCCGCCGGGCAGGTTCGGTTCGCCGGGAACGCCGCCGGTGGTCGGTACCGGGTCGGTGCCTGGCTTGATGCCGTCGAGCTTCGCCCCGAGTTCCGCGTCCTTGCCGAGGGTGCGTTCCAGGTTGCCTTCGGCGATGCCTGCGGTGTCCTCGCCGAGCTTGGCCATCGCCCCTGCGGCGTCCCCGGCGGCTTGGCCCGCGTCCTCGGCCAGCGCGCGTACGACGGCGGCCTGATCCCCGCCCGCCATCAGAAGCTCAGCCCGGCGATCTGCGAGCGGAACGACTCGGCGTGCGAACGCATCGTCGCCGCATGCTGGCGGATCAACGCGATCTGCGTTCGCGCCGCCGCCTCGTCCACACTGAAGCCTTTCCCGCTGCCAGCCGGGCCGCCGGAGGTGTTGCCCCAGTCCAGCCCGCTCATCGCCGCCTCGATCTTCGCGAACAGCGGCTTGGCCGCGGCCTCGATCACCTGCCCGATCACGTATTGCTCCAGGTCCTGCACCAGCGACTCGGCCAGCTTGCGGCCCGCCGCGATGATCAACGGCACCGCGGCCTCGGCGATCCCGAGCGTGGCCACCGCCGCCGCCTGATCCGCCACGAACGTGGCCGCCATCCCGATCAATTCCGCGACCGCGATGCCCTTCTGCGCCACGATGTAGCCCGCGTACGCCTCTAGCGCGTCTGCCAGGATTCCGCAGCCGTCCACGATCTCGGTCACGTGCCGCTGCGACAGCTCCGCCCACCCGGACTTCATCCGCTCGGTCGACGCCCCCTGATGCGCCTGCGCCAATCCGTGCACCGCCGACGTCGCGTCGTCGTGGGTGCGCTGCACCGCCTGCCCGAACTCCCGCACCAACGAGGCGAACTGCATCACCGTGTCCTCGTTGATGTACGGCCACTCGACCCCGATGACGTTCAGGAAGTTCACCACCGGCATAGGCAGATCATCGATCGCCACAGCCACACCTCCGAGCCGGAAAGTCTCACACCATCCCGTATGCGTAACCCGTCATGCAGAGCCGACGCTAGCAGAGCCCATACAGGCAAGTGCATCCAGCAGGGCAACCATTTGGTCATCCGATGTAGTGATCAGCGGGACTTGCGGAAATCCACTTCACCCGAAAAGCCGGTGCCTTCGTGCATCTGAGGTCGAGCGGTTGCCGCGGTTGCGACTGGCTGTAGTGCCACCCAGGAGTGCAGAGTGCTGTCATGCCTGAGCTGAGTCGACTTGAACGACGGATACGGCGCGACTTCCCCGCGCCCGGATCCGCGCACGGAATCATCACCGCCCTGGACCGGCTGCCCGACGAGGCGGGATACGGCGAGGAACACTTCCGCACCGAGCGCATCCGAGCCGCGATCGTCTTGCTGGCGGACGGCGATCTCTCGCGTTTCCGCGACGCCGTCGAACTTGCCAAGACCGACTGGCGTGACCTGCTCGTCGCCGCGGGCCTCGCGCATGCGGACTGGCCTTCCCTGCTTGACGAAGCGCTCGGGCCCGCCGACGTCGATGCCGACCGCCGGACAGAGCGCGGAGGATGAACGGCCGAGCCGTCGGCTCCTGATCCACAGTCTGGCCGGCAGTCTGATCCGCAGTCTGATCGGGAGCTAGCCCGGCCGATGCGTTCCGGATCGAGGGTGTTCGTCGGTACCTGCGTGCCTGTTCAAGCGGCTGAATGGTCCAATTGGTTGAGACCATTGACTTCCGTTGGAAGCTAACGCTACCTTCCAAGGAAAGCCCGCGCGCCACCACGATCCGGAAGCGGCCATGGATTCTCTGCGCACCACCGGAAAGGCGACGCCCGCGGACGTGCGGGCCGTCAACCGGCGGTTGCTCCTCCAGCACATCAGCGAGGGGCGCGGCCGCGTCTCGCGCGCGGACCTGGTGCGGCTCGCGGGGTTGAACACGGCGACGGTTTCCGGTCTGGTCGCGGAGCTGCTTGAGCGGGGCCTGGTGCGCGAGGTCGGCGTCGGGCCGTCCATCGGCGGCAAGCCGCCGATCCTGCTCGACCTGGACGAGCAGTTGTACGCCGTGCTCGGTGTGCAGCTGATCCGGGACGGGTTCCGCATCGCGGCCCTCTCGCTGCGCGGGCGCATCATCGAGCAGCACGACGAGGTCGGCGACCCGCAGCGGATGATCGAGGCGCTGGTCCCGGCGGTGCAGAAGATGGCCGAGGCCTCCGGCCGCAGCGTGCTCGCCGTGGGCGTCGCGGTGCCCGGCATCGTCGACCATCGAGGGCTGATCTCCCGGTCGGTACTGCTGCACCGCAACGACTTCGACCTCGGCGGCTGGCTGGGCGAGCGGCTCGGCTACCCCGTCCACCTGATCAACGACAGCGACGCGTGCGCGCTGGCCGAAGTGGCGCTCAGCGACGAGCCAGCGCCGACGCTGATGGCCCTGTACGTGGGCGACGGCGTCGGCGCCGGGCTGGTTCTCTCCGGCGCGCTCTTCCAGGGCGAGACGTTCGGCGCCGGCGAGGTGGGCCACCTGAATCTGAGGACGCACACGCTGCGCTGCCAGTGCGGGCGGGTCGGCTGCCTGGAGGCGGCAGCGCGCATCAGTGTGCTGACCGGTCGGCCCCAGTCGCTGCAACTGACCCCGCGCGGCGAGCAGCCCCAGGGCAGCCTTGACGACGAGGCGGCCATGCGTGCGGCGGCCAACATCGCCGCGCTGCTGGAACTCGTCTCGGAACTGCTCGACGTGCGCCGCGCGGTCATCTGCGGCCCGGTGTGCACGCTCGGGCCCGCGTTGCTCGAACACGTCCGGGACGCTCTGGCCGAGAACGAGCCCTACCTCGGCGGCCACATCACCGTCGAGTACTCCCGGCTCGGCTGGAACGGAACCCTGCTGGGCGCAGCAGCCTGCGCCGCGCACACGGAACTCGGCCTGCTGTGGTCGATGATCGACTCGTGAAACTGGGAGAGATCGTGCACACAACGCCAGAGGGGCTGCGCGAGCGCAGGTACCTCCAGGTGAAGGACCACATCGTCGAGCGGATCGCGCAGCTGCGGCCCGGTGCGTCCATCCCGGCGGAACGCGATCTCGCGGTGGTGTGCAGCACCTCGCGCACGACGGTCCGCAAGGCCGTCACCGAGCTGGTCGCCGAGGGCCGGCTGGTGCGCCGCCAGGGTTCCGGCACCTACGTCGCGGAGCCCAAACTCGCCTGGCCGCTCATGGTCTCCGGCTTCACCGAACACGCCGTGTCCGAAGGGCTGAAGGCGCGCACCTCCTTCCTCTCCGCGGAACGCATGAGCGCCGGCCCCGAGCTCGCCGAGCGCCTCGGCATCCGGCCGGGCGGTTCGGTCCTGTCCATCGAACTGCTTCGCTTCGTGAACGACGCGTCCATGGCGCTGGAGTGCATTCACGTGTCCGCCCGCCGCTATCCCGGCCTGGCGGCCGCGGTCGCGAAAACCGGGTCCCTGTACGAGGTGCTGCGCGACAAGTACGGCGTCAGCGTCGCCCACGCCGTGGAAACCATCGAGACCGCTCCGGCCGCACCGCGCGAGGCCGCGCTGCTCGGCACCGAGGTCGGCTCGCCGATGCTGCTGGTGTCCCAGCACAGCCACACCGCCGAGGGCGAACCGGTCGAGTGGGTGCGCACCTGGTACCGGGGCGACCGTTACTCCTTCGTCGCGCACATCTCCCGCCCGCCGGCTCCGGTCACCGCGGGCGCTCAGGTCTCGAACACCCGTTGAGCCGCCCGTGAGGCATTCACCGGGTGTACGGACCGTGCCGTAGGCGTCGGCGGTGACTGACCTGGGCTGCCGCGCCGCGTGGGCCGACCAGTACGCCCACGTGCCGCTTATATCATGGTTCGACTGAACCGGTCGCGCTGGAGAGCCGTTCCCGTGTGGTCACGCAGTATGGGTTCGAACCCTGAATCACCTTGTTCGAACCCTGCATCGACTACTCGAAGGAAGTGCTCTGATGGCACAACGACCACCGCGTCCTGCGCGGTTCGCGCTCACCGCACTGGCCGGGGCCGCGCTTGCGCTGACCGCCGCGGCAGCGCCGGCCGCCGCCCGCGCCCACGGTGCGGCCCTGCCGGCCGGCGGCACGATCACGCCGATCGCCTCCACGGTCCCGGCGAACGGGGACGTGAACCCGTACGGCATGGCCGTGGTGCCCGCGTCGACCGGCGCGCTGTACCAGGGCGACGTGCTGATCAGCAACTTCAACGCGGCCTCCAACCTGCAAGGCACCGGGACCACGATCGTGCAGGTCTCGCCGGGCGGGCAGGTCAGCACCTTCGCGCAGATCGACGCGGCGCACCTGCCCGGCGCCTGCCCCGGCGGGATCGGGCTGACCACGGGGCTGGTCGCGCTGCGCTCCGGCTGGGTGATCGTCGGCTCGCTGCCGACCAGCGACGGCACCGCCGCCACCGCGAAGGCCGGCTGCCTGCTGGTGCTGGACTCGCACGGCACGGTACGCGAAACGCTGTCCGGCTACGGCGTCAACGGCCCCTGGGACATGACCGCGCTCGACTTCGGCTCCTTCGCCGACCTCTTCGTCACCAACGTGCTCAACGGCACGGTGGCCGCGAACGGCGCGACCGTGAACGCCGGCACCGTACTGCGGCTCGGGCTGTCGATCCCCTACGACCAGGCGCCGCAACTGGTCGCGGACACCGTCATCGGATCGGGATTCGGCGAGCACACCGACCCGGCCGCGCTGGTGGTCGGCCCGACCGGCGTGGGCCTCGGCGCGGACGGCACGTTGTACGTCGCCGACAGCGTCGGCAACCGGATCGCCGCGATCTCGAACGCGTCGTCGCGCGCCACCAGCGCAGGCACCGGACGGACCGTCACCTCCGGCGGCGCGCTGAACACGCCGCTCGGGCTCGCGGTCGCGCCCGGCGGCGACATTCTGACCGTGAACGCCGGCAACGGCTTCCTCGTGGCGACCACGCCGTACGGGACGCAGGCGCAGAGCGTGCAACTGGACTCCTCGGGCAGCCCGGCCGGCGCGGGCGCGCTCTTCGGCCTGGCACCGGTGAGCAACGGCGACGTCTACTTCGTCGACGACGCCACGAACACACTCAACCTCCTGCACTAAGCACCGGACTGATTACCTGCACTGATTACCTGCACTGAGAATTTGCGCAGTGCAACAGTGCCCGGGCAACAGTGCCAGGCAACGGCGGCGGTGGGGGCCAGCGGCACGGCCCCCACCGCGGCCCCACTGCACACGGACGCCAGGTGACGTGCAGGCCGAAATTCCGGTTGCGGGCCGAAATCCCGGTGCCGAAGCCCGGGGCTCGCGGCCCGAGTCGGCACCGGCACGTGGATCTCCGTCTGCGTCGACCGCGAACGCTTTCTCGATGTACTGACAGCCGTTTGACAGCCGGACGCCACGTGTCAGCGGTGCTGGAGGGAGTTGAGCCGGGCGGCTTGGCGGGTGAGGTGGTCGCGTTCGGGGAGGTTGGTCGCCTTGCGCGCCGCCTCGGCGTACAGCTGCGCCGCCGACACCGGGTCGCCGTCGCGTTCGTGGAGGTATGCGGCCACCGCGGCATAGCGGGGCAGTGACGGGTCCAGTGCCGCAAGTGCCGCCAGGCCGGCGCGCGGTCCGTCGGCCTCGCCGACGGCGACCGCTCGGTTGAGCCGGACGATCGGG
>NZ_DASYZI010000046.1:0-13817 GCF_035946395.1 Actinocrinis sp. | reverse complement strand
CTCAGGAACCGGACTCGCTCAGAAGTCCATGTCCCCGCCGGGCATGCCGCCGCCGGCCGGGGCAGCGTTCTTCTCCGGCTTGTCGGCGATGACGGCCTCGGTGGTCAGGAACAGGCCCGCGATGGACGCGGCGTTCTGTAGCGCGGAGCGGGTCACCTTGGCCGGGTCGATGATGCCGGCCTTGATCAGGTCGACGTACTCGCCGGTCGCGGCGTCCAGGCCGAAGCCCGGCTCCAGGTTGCGCACCTTCTCCACCACGACGCCGCCCTCAAGGCCGGCGTTGACCGCGATCTGCTTGAGCGGGGCCTCGACGGCGATCTTCACGATCCCGGCGCCGACCTGCTCGTCGCCGGCCAGGTCCAGCTTCTCGAAGGCCTTCTGCGCGGCCTGGAGCAGGGCCACGCCGCCGCCGGCGACGATGCCCTCCTCGACCGCGGCCCGCGCGTTGCGCACCGCGTCCTCGATGCGGTGCTTGCGCTCCTTGAGCTCCACCTCGGTGGCCGCGCCGGCCTTGATCACCGCGACGCCGCCGGCCAGCTTGGCCAGCCGCTCCTGTAGCTTCTCCCGGTCGTAGTCGGAGTCCGACTTCTCGATCTCGGCCCGGATCTGCGCCTTGCGGCCCTCGATCGCGTCCGCCTCGCCGGCGCCGTCGACGACGGTGGTCTCGTCCTTGGTGACGACGACCTTGCGGGCCCGGCCGAGCAGGTCGAGGCCGACGGAGTCGAGCTTGAGGCCGACCTCCTCGGTGATGACCTGGCCGCCGGTGAGGATCGCGATGTCGCCGAGCATGGCCTTGCGCCGGTCGCCGAAGCCCGGGGCCTTGACCGCGACGGACTTGAAGGTGCCGCGGATCTTGTTGACCACCAGGGTCGCCAGCGCCTCGCCCTCGACGTCCTCGGCGATGATCAGCAGCGGCTTGCCCGACTGCATGACCTTCTCCAGGATCGGCAGCAGGTCCTTGACGTTGCCGATCTTGGAGTTGGCGATCAGGATGTACGGGTCCTCAAGGACCGCCTCCTGCCGCTCCGGGTCGGTGGCGAAGTAGAAGTTGATGTAGCCCTTGTCGAAGCGCATGCCCTCGGTGAGCTCAAGCTCAAGGCCGAAGGTGTTGCTCTCCTCGACGGTGATGACGCCTTCCTTGCCGGCCTTGTCCATCGCCTCGGCGATCAGCTCGCCGATGGCGGTGTCGGCCGCCGAGATCGACGCGGTCGACGCGATCTGCTCGCGGGTCTCGACCTCCTTGGCCAGCGAGGAGAGCTCCTCGCTGATCCGCTCGACCGCGGCGTCGATGCCCCGCTTCAGCGCGATCGGGTTGGCGCCGGCCGCCACGTTGCGCAGACCCTCGCGCACCAGGGCCTGGGCCAGCACGGTGGCGGTGGTGGTGCCGTCGCCCGCGACGTCGTCGGTCTTCTTGGCGACCTCCTTGACCAGCTCGGCGCCGATCTTCTCGTACGGGTCGTCGAGCTCGATCTCCTTGGCGATGGAGACGCCGTCGTTGGTGATCGTGGGGGCGCCCCACTTCTTCTCCAGCACGACATTGCGGCCACGCGGGCCGAGGGTCACCTTTACGGCGTCCGCGAGCTGGTTCATCCCGCGCTCGAGACCCCGGCGGGCCTCCTCATCGAACGCGATGATCTTAGCCATAGGTACTGTCCTCCCACAGAAGGGACGTGTCACGTGCCCCACGGGCGCCCGCGACGGCCGGTGCGGTAGGCGCACCTCACCAGTGGAAGCTGTTGGTAGCACTCTCTTCCGGAGAGTGCCAGTCCCCATGATTAGCACTCGGGGCCATTGAGTGCAAGCCGATGTCCAGGTCCCCACCCCGGTCTCGCTCAGCTGTTCGAGCGCGACCGCGAGCCGCCGGCCCGAACGCAACCGGCGGGAGCCGGTCGTCTCGACCGATTCCCGCCGGTTGCGTACGCAGTACAGCGTTACAGCGTTCTGAATCGCTTGGACTTGCCGATCAAGCGCGTCGAATCAGCGCGCGTCGATCAGAGTGCGCGGACCATGTCAGCCTGTGGGCCCTTCTGGCCCTGCGAGATCTCGAACTCGACCCGCTGCCCCTCCTCCAGAGTGCGGTACCCGTCCATCTGGATCGCGCTGTAGTGGACGAAGACGTCCGCGCCACCGTCGACCGCGATGAAGCCGTAGCCCTTCTCCGCGTTGAACCACTTGACGGTGCCTTGAGCCATTCCCAACTCCTTGCTGCCGGCCCTCTCCATCTATCCCGCGGGCGCGGGATTCGGGTCGTTCGTCCCCCCGCCCCCTCCGTCTCGCGCATCGAGCCAGGGCCGGTGATGACTGCTGTCGTTCTCACTCGCACCGCGCCGGGCGGCGCCGCTGTCCATTCAGACCTCGACTACGTTCCGGCACGGCCTCGCTGAACTGTGCGACCGGCGCTGAGAGTATCCTCAACCGCCCATGCCGCAACAGGTCATTGGGACGATAATTCGCAGCAGGCGGGCAATTTCACGCCATGACAAAGCCTCGCGAAATACCGCGAAGCGGGCTGATGATCATGAAAACGTAATCAGACGGTTACTGATCATCTCACTCGGTGGACAGTCCGGTAAGGAGCCCATGAGGAGTACGAGCCCTGACCGGTCCGTCAAACCGCGAGCCGACCGAACGGACGGTCTGGATGCACCCCGCCCGAAGGAATCGCACCGGGAAAACCTGAGGCTTTCTCGAATTGCAAACGTGAGCCGCCAGCCGTCTTTACATCGTTGTCAGACTAACAGCCCCCGGCAGCCTGCCAATCACCGGGGGGTTGCTGTCGGCAACAGCCGTCGGCGGCGCGCGGTGAACGAGCACTGCATCGAGACCGCGACATCGAGATCGCGACGCCGTCCGCGTCAACGACAGCCGCCGGCGACGGCGGGAATGATCGAGATCGCGACGCCGTCCTTGGTCTCGGTGGCGAGGCCGTCGGCGAAGCGGACGTCGTCGTCGTTCACGTAGACGTTTACGAAGCGGCGCAGCTTGCCGGTGTCGTCCAGCACACGGGTCTTGATGCCGGGGTGGGCGCTCTCCAGCGCGTCGATGACTTCGGCGAGGTTCGCGCCCTCGGCGGTCACCTCGGCGGCGCCACCGGTGTAGGCACGCAGGATGGTCGGGATGCGGACGGTGACGGCCATGGCGGCTGGCTCCATTCTGTGCTCAAAGTGGGAGTGGCCTGGGAGTGCACTGAAGGATCTTGCTCTGGCGGCCCGGCTCGCTCTGGTTCGCCGGTAAATATCGATCGGGACAAACCGTTACGGGCCGGGCGCATTCTCAAGATCTCCATCGGGCTCCCGGTGCCCTACGGACCGGGTGGTCTTCTGCTCAGCCGGCCGCGGCGCGGAAGGCCGCCAGCGAGGGCTTGATCGTGGCGGTCACGTCGACGTCGGCGACCGCTTCGAGGGTCTTGAGCCCGTCGCCGGAGTTGATCACCACGGTCGTCGCCCCGGGGTCGAGCACGCCGTTCTCGACGAGCTTGCGCAGCACGCCGACGACTACACCACCGGCCGTCTCGGCGAAGACGCCCTCGGTCCGGGCCAGCAGCCGCATCGCCGCCAGGACCGCGGCGTCGTCCACGTCCTCGACCGCGCCGCCGGTGCGCCGCGCCGCGTCGAGCACGTACGGGCCGTCCGCCGGGTTGCCGATCGCCAGCGACTTGGCGATCGTGTCGGGGCGCACCGGCTTCACCACGTCGTGGCCCGCCTTGAACGCGGCCGAGATCGGAGAGCAGCCGGCCGCCTGCGCGCCGAAGATCCTGTACCGCCGATCCTCGACCAGGCCGAGTGCGATCAGCTCCTTGAAGCCCTTGTCGATCTTGGTCAGCTGGGAGCCGGAGGCGACCGGGATCACGATCTGCTCGGGCAGCCGCCAGCCGAGCTGCTCGGCGATCTCGTACGCCAGCGTCTTGGAGCCCTCGGCGTAGTACGGCCGCAGGTTCACGTTCACGAAGCCCCAGCCCTCGCCGATCTCGTCGCCGATCAGCTCGGAGCAGAACCGGTTCACGTCGTCGTAGGTGCCGTCGATGGCGATCACCCGGCCGCCGTAGATCGCGGCCATCACGACCTTTCCGCTCTCCAGCCCGGCCGGGATGAACACACAGGAGTCGAGGCCGGCGCGCGCCGCCGCCGCGCTGACCGCCCCGGCCAGATTGCCCGTGGACGAGCAGGACAGCGTGGTGAAGCCGAAGGAACGCGCCGCCTCAAGCGCGATGGCCACGACCCGGTCCTTGAACGAGTGCGTCGGGTTGCCCGAGTCGTCCTTGACATACAGGTCGCGCAGGCCGAGCTCGCGGCCGAGGTTCTCGGCGCGGACCAGCCGGGTGCCGCCGGGGTTCAGGTTCGGCCGCTCGGCGACGTCGGCCGGGACCGGCAGCAGCGGGGCGTAGCGCCACAGCGAGTTCGGGCCGCGCTCGATGTCCGCCCGGGTGACCGTGCCGAAGTCGTAGGCCACCTCAAGCGGGCCGAAACAGGACTCGCACACGTACGCGGGGCCGAGGTCGGCGCGTTCGCCGCACTCACGGCAGGACAGCGCGACGGCGCGCCCGAAAGAGCCGGCAGCGGCGGTGAGGGCTGCGTGTGTGGGGGCGATGGTCATGGCGAGGCCTCTCTCCTCATCTTCCCCGTCGACTGTCGACGGGACGGACTTGGCACCTACGCCCTGGCGGGCCTCGCGTCGCGAAGGTCATCAGGGTGGTTGCCGGAGCTTCGCAGGGCCGTTCCCTCAGCTCCTCTGGATGAGCAAAACTATGAAGTTGTCGACCCGGGCACTCAGAGCCCGGATTCAGGTGACCCTTTCGGATCACGGAGCACTCTACCGGATCGCGACGAATGCACCACATCCGTTTCATCTGGTGGTCATCCAGGCGCCGCCGCACCGGCCGACCGCGACGAGCCATGATGGAGCGGTGGAAGAAGCGGACGATGTCGACACCGGCCCTGATGCCAGCCTCGACTGGCTGTCCCGGCGCACCTCGCACGAGGCAGACTGGACGCTGGAGCGGCTGCTCGCGCTCAAAACACAGCCCATGTCACAGGGCGGCACGACGGTGAGCGTCGTGTTGCCCGCGCTCAACGAGGAGCGGACGGTCGGGCCGATCGTCGCGGCGATCGTCGCCGAACTGGCCGCCCCCGGGCTGGTGGACGAGGTGGTCGTGGCCGACTCCGGCTCGACCGACCGGACCGCGGCCGTCGCCCGAGCGGCGGGGGCGCGGGTGGTGCGGCGCGAGGAGGTGCTCAGCAGCATCCCGCCGCGCCCCGGCAAGGGCGAGGTGCTGTGGCGCTCGCTGGCCGCGACGAAGGGTGACCTGGTCTGCTTCGTGGACGCGGATCTTGAGCAGTTCTCCTGCGCCGTGGTGCGCGCAGTGCTCGGCCCGCTGCTGGCCGACCCGGGCGTGCTGCTGGTGAAGGCGGCCTACGAGCGGCCGCTGGCGAACGGCGCGACCGTGCATCCCGCCGGCGGCGGCCGGGTGACCGAACTCGTCGCCCGCCCGCTGCTGAACCTGTACTGGCCCGAACTCGCCGGCGTCGTGCAGCCGCTGGGCGGCGAGTACGCCGGGCGGCGCGACCTGTTCGAGTCGCTGCCGTTCCCGTGCGGGTACGGGGTCGAGTTCGGGCTGCTCGTGGACACCTACGCAGCACACGGCCTCGACGCGATAGCCCAGGTGGACGCCGGAGTGCGCCGCCACCGGCACCAGGACGAGCAGGCGCTGGGCCGGATGGCGGCGGAGATACTGCAAGTCGCGCAGGCCAGGCTCGGCGGGCCGCGCCCGGTCTCGACGGCGCTGACCCAGTTCGCCCGCACCGCGTCCGGGTTCACGCCCAGCACCCGGGACACGGCGGTTGTCGAGCGCCCGCCGCTGCGGTCCCTCGCACTCGCCTAGGACGCCCAAGGCGTGCCCTGGCGCGGTCGTGCGGCATGTGACTTTGATCGCGTACTGAGGTGACTTGCCCGAATCGTGATTAAGCCGGGCCTGGCCTGGAAACGACCGTCACCGTGTTGGGATCTTCTTCGGCCGCCGAACCCGGCAAGGCCTCGGTACTGGTCGCCTCGAATCGGGGGCCGGTCTCCTTCGCGGTCGCGCAGAACGGCGAGCTGACCGCCAAGCGCGGCGGCGGCGGGCTGGTCTCCGGACTGTCCTCGGTCACCGCGCAGGACTCGTTCGAACAGGTGTGGGTGTGCGCGGCGCTGTCCGGCGGCGACCGCACGGCCGCGCGCCGCGCGCCGGGCGGGCGGCTGGACCGGATCGGTCTGATCGACTCGTCCCTACCGGTGCGGATGCTGGACATCGAGCCCGAGACGCTGCACCGCGCGTACAACGCGGTGGCGAACTCGACCCTGTGGTTCACCCACCACATGCTCTACGCCACACCGGTCAGCCCGGCTTTCGGCGGGCGGTTCCGGCAGGAGTGGGAGTCGTACGTCGAGTACAACGCCGCCTTCGCCGAGGCCCTGGCCGAGGAGGCGGCCCCGCAGGCGCGCGTCCTGGTCCAGGACTACCACCTCGCGCTCGTGCCGAAGCTGCTGCGCGACCTGCGCCCCGACCTGCGCATCGGGCACTTCTCGCACACCCCGTGGGCGCCGCCGGACTACTTCGGGATCCTGCCGGACGAGATGGCGCGCGGCGTGCTTGAGGGCATGCTCGGCGCGGATCGGCTCGGTTTCCTGACCGAGCGGTGGGCACTGGCGTTCATGGACTGCTGCGCGCGGCAGCTCGGCATGCCGGTCGACCGCGAGCGGATGACCGTGGGCGGGGCGGACGGGAAGGCGCCGACGCGGATCGGCGTGCACAGCCTCGGGGTGGACAGCGAGTTCATCGTGGAGCGGGCGAGCCGTCCGGACGTCGACGCGAAGCTGGCGGCGCTGCGCGAGTCGATCGGCGACCGGCAGGTGATCGTGCGGGTCGACCGTACCGAGTTGTCCAAGAACATAGTTCGCGGTCTTGAGGCGTACGCGGACCTGCTGCGCCGGTACCCGCAGTGGCGCGGCCAGGTCGTGCACATCGCCTTCGCCTACCCGAGCCGGCACGACCTGGAGGAGTACCGCGAGTACACCGCCGCGGTGCTGCGCACGGCGAAGGAGATCAGGGACGAGTTCGGCACGTCTGATTGGGAGCCGCTGATCCTGCACGTCGAGGACGACTTCGCGCGTTCGCTCGCGGCCTACCGGCTGGCCGACGTAGCCGTGGTCAATCCGATCCGGGACGGGATGAACCTGGTCGCCAAGGAGATCCCGCTCGTCGCGGCGGCCACCGGCGGAGCATGCGGCCTGGTCCTCTCCCGCGAGGCCGGGGCCTACGCCGAGCTCGCCGAGGACGCGCTCGTGGTGAACCCGTACGACATCACAGGTACCGCCGACGCGTTGCACGCCGCGCTCTCGATGGATCGGGCCGAGCGTCGGCGCCGATGCGAACGGCTCGCCGCCGCCGGGGCCGCCCTCCCGCCGCAACGCTGGTTCGCCGACCAACTCGACGCACTCGGTTAGCCGACCACGCAACCGATCATCACACTGTGAATGATCAAGTAATCGCACTGGTGATGGGCTCACAGTCAGATGAGCACACACTCGACGGCCGCGCTGCCGATCATCGCACTGTCGATAATCAGACAGTCGATGGTGACGCGGGCGGTCACGCAGGATTGGGCCGGACCCGGCCGGAACGAGCTCGCTGTCTGGCGTCCCGCAGCCGCCGCAGCCGCTTGACCAGCGCCGGTTCGAACTCCTGTGCCTCGGGGCGGTCGAGCAGCGCGTTGAGCACCTGGTAGTAGCGGGTGGGCGACCACTCGAAGCGGTCCCGGATCGCCTGCTCCTTGATGCCGGTGTACTTCCAGTGCTGTTTCTCGAAGGTGAGCACAGCCTGCTCGTACTCTGACAGCGGCCGCCGGGCAGTGCCCGTGCCGGGATTCGGGCCGGTGCCCGGGCCGGCATCCGCGTTGAGTTCGGCTGACGGCGGCTCAGCCGGCTTCGGTACGAACGCTTCCGTGGTTCCGGCAGCCGCCAGCTCCACTATGGCAGGGATGTCCGACACGTCCACGTGCAATGTCCTCGACGCCATCTGACTACTCCTCAGCCGCCTTGCCCCTTCTGGACATCGTAGGCGTGCACACCGACAAGTCGAGATGCGTCGAACAGGTGAGCGAAACCAGTGGGAGCGCACGGACGGCCGCGCTTCGGGTCGTCGGGGATCCGCGGGCGGCCCTGGCCGGTCCCGAGCGCGGTGGCGTAAGGTATTGGCGCTAAGGTCTATACCAATCTGGTCCGGAGTGACGGTCACGGCCGCCCGGCCGGCCATCCCACGCCCAGACATTAGACACAAGGTAGCCCGATGCCAGTACTGCGCCACGCCCGCCTCGTCCTGCCCGACGGTGTCGTCGAGGACGGCTGGCTGTGCACGGAGGGCGAACGGATAGCCGCCGTGGGCGGCCCCGCCCAGCCGCTGCCCGGTCCCGACGATACGCCCCACGACCTGGCCGGCCAATACGTCGTGCCCGGGTTCGTCGACATGCACACGCACGGCGGGGGCGGCGGAGCCTTCTCCTCCGGCCGGATCGATGAGGCCCGCAACGCGCTAGCCTTCCACCTGAGCCACGGCACGACGACCATCATGGCGTCCACCGTCACCAGCGCGCTGCCCGATCTGGAGCGGTACGTGGCGGAGCTGGCCGAGTTGGTCGAGGACGGCGACCTGGCCGGGATCCATCTGGAGGGGCCGTTCATCGCCCGGTCGCGCTGCGGCGCGCACGATCCGAACCTGCTGCGCGACCCGGAGCCCGCGGCCGTGCAGCGGCTGGTGCGTGCGGGGCGCGGGGCGGTACGCATGGTGACCCTGGCGCCGGAACTGGAGTATGGACTGGAGGCCACCGGGCTGCTGGCCGACGCCGGGGTGATCGCCGCGATCGGCCACACCGACGCCACCTATGCCGAGGCCAACCTCGCCATCGCGCGCGGCGCCCGGGTGGCCACGCACATCTTCAACGCGATGCGACCGGTGCACCACCGCGAGCCGGGCCCGGTGACCGCGGCGCTGGAGCAGGACGAGGTGTTCGTCGAGGTCGTCAACGACGGCATGCACGTGCACCCCTCCGTCGTGAGCCTGGTCTTCGCCGCCGCCGGCGCACATCGCACGGCCCTGATCACCGACGCGATGGAGGCAGCCGGCCTGGCCGACGGCCAGTATCCGCTCGGCCCGCTGACGGTCGACGTCAGCGACGGCGCGGTGCGCGTCGCCGGGACCGACACTCTCGCCGGCTCCACGCTCACCATGGACAACGCCCTGCGTAACACCGTGCTCAGCGTCGGGATACCGATCGAGCAGGCGGCGATCTCCGCCTCGCTCACTCCGGCGCGGGCGCTCGGCCTGGACGACCGCGTCGGCACGTTGGAGCCGGGTAAGTACGCCGACCTCGTCGTGCTCGACGACGATCTGCGCGTGGTCGCGGTGATGCGGCGCGGGAGGTGGGTGCACGGCATGGGAGCACCCGCCTACGAACGGGCCGTCACTCTGTAGCCCTCACCCCCTGGCAGGCATCCGCCATTCCGGTGAATCTTCGCCCGAATGGATGGTAATGCACGCCTTGGCAGCCGCATGTCGGTTTCGACCCCTAAGTCCGGTTGAGAGAATCCGGGTTGAACGTGCCCGCCGTTTTCCGGCACGAGGGTCCGGCGGTTTCTACCGACAACACAGGGAGCGACCATGGTTCTCTCGGTCTCCGGTGTACTGCTGCTCGGGGTCATCGTCTTCGTCCTGTTCCGCAAGGACGGGCTGAAGATCTCGCACATGATCGTCTGCATGCTGTTCGGCTTCTACCTCGCCTCGACCTCGATCGCCAGCTCCATCAAGAACAGCGCGGACTCGATCGCGGGCTTCATCAGCGGCCTGCACTTCTGACGCCGTGGCATCCGACGCCGTGACAGCCAGCCCAGTGACACCCAACGCCGTGCCATCCGACCCCGTGACATGCGACCCAGTGACATCCGACACGGTGGACTTCTGACATGCAGCCGGCCGTCAGGACCCCGGACTCGGTGTGGACGCGGCTCGGCCACGCGCTGACCGAGTCTCCACCGGCCGCCTGGTTCAACGACTCCGTGCTGCACCATCCGCGCGTCGCCAAGGGCAGGGGGATGGCCCACGAGGGGTGGGCACGCGTCCTCGACATCTGCTATCCGCTCATCGTGCTCGTACGCGGCACCCGCCGCGGCGCGGTGAGGCTCGGCGCGTGGTGGAAGGGCACGCCGAAGGAGAAGCGCCGTGTGGAGGCCGTGGTCACTGCGGCGTGCCTCGTCGGCATCGGGCTGCTCCAGTACGGGCCGCTGCTGCTGATCCTCGGCTTCATCGGCGGTGCGGCCTGGCTCGGCCGGGACACCGCGCGCAAGGGCGCCGACCCCGAGAGCCCGGCGCACATCGCCAAGCTCCAGTCGATCTACAACGGCCTGGTGCCCTACCTACAGGACGGGGACGATCCGGACCAACACTTCAAGCCGGGCGGTGGCTACCGGGACGCGTTCACCGCCTGGGAGTTCGACGAGCGGGACCGGCTCATCTGGCTGCGGATGGACTACTCCGCGTACTTCAGGGACGGCGAGACGGAGAGCCGGGCGAAGGTGGAGCGGGCGCTGGAGGGCAAGATCGGGCACTCCAACGAGTACCTGTACGCCTGGGACGAGGAGGGCAACCACCTGGACGTCCGCATCCTGCCGCCGCTGCCCGAGGGAATCGGCGCGCAGCCCTGGCCGGTGGCGGACATCGAGTTCGTACTCGGCGTCACCGACCCCGGCTCGGCGGGCCGGTTGATCCCGGTCGTGGTGCCCGACCCGGACGCCGCCGAGAGCACGCTCACCCCGGAAACTGCCCGGCCCGAGGGGCTGCCGCCGGGCTTCCGGGTCGCCCAACTGGCGCCGGCGGTGTGGCGTATCGGCACCCCGAACGCGTACCCGCACCTGTTGCTGGCCGGCGGCCCGGCCAGCGGCAAGTCGACCGCGGTGCGCTCGCTGCTCGGCCAAGCGCTGGCCCGCGGGCATCGGATCGCGGTGATCGACACCGACCAGAGCGCCGAGTACGGGGCGCTGATCGGCCGGCCGAACGTGCTGCGGATCACCGAGGAACCGGCGGACGCGCTCGACCTGCTCGCCTGGTTCGACCTGGAGGTCGAACGGCGCGCCGAGCTCGGCAGCGCGGGCGAAACGTTCGAGAAGCCGCCGGAGGACTCGGCGGCCCCGGATACGCGCAGCGGGGCCGAACCCCCTTCTTCGAACTTGACCGTGGCCGGCGGCGCAGAGTCGGCCGACGCGCAACGACAGACAGGCCCACAGCCGCGCACAAGGCCACAGTCAAGTTCGAAGAGCCCTGAGCCTCCGCTGTGGCTGTTCGTGGACGACCTGCCGGAGCTCTGCGCGGCGGCCGGGCGGCTCGGCCGGCCGGACCCGCAGGACACGCTCGCCGCGCTGGCCCGAAAGGCCAGGTTCGCCGCCGTCACTCTGGTGGTGACGGCGAGGCTCGACCAGGTCGCGGCGCTGCGCCCGGCGCTGCGCAACCAGCTCAGCTCGCGAATCGCGCTGGGCAAGGTCGACGGGGCGACCTCGACTCTGTTGTTCGGCGGCACGCTCGAACTTGGCGGTGCGCAGCTCATGCCGCCGGGGCGCGGCTACGTACGGATCGGCGCCGGTCCGGTCATCCGGCTACAGGCGCCCTACGCGCCAACGCTCGCGCTGTCAGCCGTGTGAGCATGGCACGGGAGCGCTTTCGGGCGTACATCTCGCGGTCCGCCGAGCCGAGCAGTTCCTGGGCCCGCTCCTCGGGTGCGAACACGTTCTGCTGCCGAGCCGGCTCGTAGGCGAGGCCCAAGGAGGCCCGTACGAGCAGCCTCGCGCCGGTGACGGCCAGGGGGTGGGAGAAGGCCTGATCGATCCGGTCGACGAGCGCCAGAGCCTCGTCTGGGCCGATTCCGGCGGCCACCACGACGAACTCGTCGCCGCCGACCCGCGCGACCACGTCCTCGCCGCGTACCGAAGCGCGCAGCCGCTCGGCGACCATCCGCAGCACGAGATCCCCGACGACGTGCCCCCGGTTGTCGTTGACCTCCTTGAACCGGTCGAGGTCGCAGAAGACCACGGCCAGCGGGATCTGGTCGGCCAGCAGCGCGACCAGCCGCTCACTGAGCTCGACCGGGTTGGCCAGCCCGGTCAGCGCGTCGTGCCGGGCCTGGTGCCGCAGGTGCTCCTCCCGGCGGTGCCGCTCGGCGATGTCCTCGCGCAGCAGCTCGCGCTCCCGCTCAAGCCGCGCCATCCGGGCCGCCGCCTCCTCGTGCCGGCGGGCGTTGAGGATGGCGAACCCGGCCTGCTCGGCGAACATGTCAAGCACGTCGCCGACCCAGCGCGGCGGGATACGGCCGTCCGAGGGATCGTCGACCGACAGCAGCCCGATCAGCTCGCCGCCGTTGTCCCGCATCGGCGCGAGCAGCGCGTAGTCCGGCTGCCAGGCGTCGGCGTCTTCGGGCCGTGCGTCGATGTCGGGAACGAACAGATGTATGCCCTCGGGCGGCTCGTCGCTGCTCAGTTCGCGGATGAAGCGCAGATTGTCGCTCCAGGCCTCGCCGACCTTGAGCAGATCCTCGATGGTCTTTCGCGCACAGGTGCCGCCCAGCAGAGCGGCACGCAGTTCGTCCGGGCCGGCTACCGCGCAACATCGCAGGTCGCCGTCATCCTGCACGTAGTTCACCGCGATGATCTGAAAGGGGGTGCAGGCGACTACGCCGTCCGCGATCGCTTGCATCGTGGCGTCGATGCCGACGGCGCCGTTCACTCCGCTGATCGCACGGTGGACGGGGCGCAGGGCGGACAGTGGTATGTGCCCGTCGGTGCCCTTGTCCACCACGTCGAACCCCGATCGCTCGTGCTCGGGACCGGTGCTAGAGCCGGGCGCCACGCCGACTTCGTCCGCGGGAAGGTATGAGGGCGAGTCCTCCCACTGAACGCACCGAGCCAGACACGGAATGTACAACACGATCGCCGGTTCACACCAGACGGTGTTCCGAGCTTGACATCAGGGGCGCACGGGCGGCGCAGACCGGCGTATGGCAGCGAACCGCGCTTGGGTGGAAGCAGGCGGGAAAGAAACCATGAAACGGAGGGCGGGTAAAGAATCGGCAAGGATCCGCGACAGTCTGGAAACGAGACCACCCGGGCGTGTCGCGAACGTGTCCCCGTGCGGTACCGTTCGAGAGTGGGTGTATCAGGCATGGACCATCCCATGATCGGTGCGGAGCGGTTCGAGGCGGCCCGGCGGGCCGCTTACGTTCCGCCGATCAGCGCCGGCGGGCAGGCGGTCAAGGACCGGCTGGACCGCCATCTTGCCGTTCTCGTGCCCGAGGGCGCGGATCCGGCGCGGTACGGCGTCGGCCTGCCGACTGGCGAGTCCGCCCGAATCGGCGCGGCCCAGACCGCGCAACTGCTGCGCGACATCACCCCGCGTCCGACGACGCCCACGAAGCGCAAGCTGTCGCTGCGCGCCCCGCTGCGCTCGTTCAAGCGCTGGATAGGCTTCTAGCCACTCGCCGCCCCGTAGTTCGCCGCGCCAGGGCACGACGCGTGTCATGCACCCACACGCGCGTCGGTCAGGCGCACGGCCTGACTGCCTGCACACAACGGTGGCAAGGAAAACGAAGGAAGCACGAAAGAGCGGGGCCTCCGGAGAGGTCCCGCTCCTCGTTTGTCAGCGGGCTGGTTCTTTAGGGCCCCTAGGGCGTGTGAGACGTAGGGTCAGATCAGGGTGCGGTGTCTGGCACGTGCGATCGCAAGGCGTCGGGTCGTGCCCATAATGGCGG